>JAFGBK010000026.1 GCA_016933175.1 Candidatus Krumholzibacteriota bacterium
AACGGGGGCCTCGCCTTCGAGGGCGAGGTGGGCAGCCTGCCGCTGGCCGGCGAGGACCTCGCGGCGATGGCGCCCCACACCGGCAAGCCGGTGTTCCTGGGCATCCGCCCCGAGGACATCTACGCGCCGGACTACATGCCCCAGAAGGCCAAGGGCCACGCCATCGAGACCGAGATCGACGTCGTCGAGCCCATGGGCAACGAGCTCTTTCTCTACGTCAAGATCCGCGGCGGCCAGCTCGTCGCCCGCGTGGACCCGCGCCTGCCCGCGGGCGTCGGCCAGAGCCAGCCGCTGATGATCGACATGAGCAAGGCCCACTTCTTCGACGCCGAGACCGAGGAGCACCTCGTCTAGCCCCCGGGACGGCCGCTGATGCCCCAACTGACGCTAGGCCTGGACATCGGGGGGACCAACATCAAGGCGGTCCTCCTGGACGAGGCCGGCCGGGTGCGCCACCGCGCGCGGTGGAAGACGGCGGCGATGGGCGCCGGCCATGGCGCGATCCTGGCCCGCCTCGAGGACGCCATCCGGGGCGCCCTGGCCCGCCGCGGCCTGGCCGACCGCGACCTGGCCGGCATCGGCCTCGCCTGCGCCGGCCTCGTCCGCGCGGACGCCGGCCGCCTGGAGCGCGTGCCCAACTTCCCCCACTGGGAGGGCCTCGCCCTCGGACCCTGGCTGGCCGAGCGCTTCGCCTGCCCCACGGCCCTGGCCAACGACGTCAACGCCCTGGCCTGGGGCGAGTGGCGCCTCGGCGCCGGGCGCGGCACCCGCCACCTGGTCTGCCTGGCCCTGGGCACGGGCGTGGGCGGCGGGCTGGTCCTGGACGGCCGCCTCTACACGGGGCGCGACGGGCTCGGCGCCGAGCTGGGCCACCTGGTCGTGGACGCCCGCGGCCGGCGCTGTCCCTGCGGCAACCGGGGCTGCCTGGAGGCCTACGCGGGCGCCCGCGCCATCACGCTGGCGGCGCGGCGGGCCCTGGCGCGGCGCCGGCCCGGCCACCGGGCCCTCGCCGCCCGCCTGGGCGGCGCCGAACCCGGGCCGGCCGCCCTGGACCGCGCCGCCCGGGCCGGCGACCGGCTGGCCCGCGCCCTCTGGGACGAGGCCGGGCGCGCCCTGGGCGTGGCCGTGGCCTCGTACGTCAACATCTTCGCCCCCGACCGCATCGTCATCGCCGGCGGGGTCTCGCGGGCGGGCCGCCTCCTGCTGGACCCGGCGCGCGCCGAGGCCCGCGCCCGCCTGATGGATCCCGCCGCCCAGCGCCTGGACCTGCGCCTGCGCGCCCTGGGCGACGACGGCGCGGCCGTCGGCGCCGCGCTGCTGGCGCGGGAGTCGCGGCCGTGAGAGGCGCCGGGAGACGCGGCCCGCGGTGGGCCGCCCTCCTGCTCGCCTGCGCCTTGCTGGCAGCGGGCGCGGCGGCAGCCGCCGCCCAGGAGGCCGCCCGCGAGGCCTACACCATCACCGGCAGCGACTTCCAGTACCGCCGCGAGGGCGACGTGCGCGTCTCCACGCTGATCGACGCGCGGCTGGAGTCGGACTCGCTGGTCATCACGGCGAACCGCGCCGAGCGCCACGAGAACGAAGTCCGGCGCGAGGACGAGATCTTCCTCTACGGCGATGTCGTCGCCGTGGAGGGCCGCACGCGCATCGCCGGCAAGCAGGGGCACTACGACCGCTGGCGCCAGGTGGCCACGGTGACCGGCGCCGTGCGCATCCTCGACGGCGAGACGGAGATCCGCTGCGACGAGGCCGTCTACGAGCGGCGCACCCAGCGCATCGTCCTGCGCGGGGACGTGGACATCGAGCAGCCCGGCAGCCGCATCCGCGCGCGGCGCATCCACTACATGCGCGACACGGGCTTCGCCGAGGCCTGGGCGAGCGTGGCGGTCCACGACCTCGACGGCGGCACCGTCCTGCGCGGCGAGCACGGCACCTGGGACCGGCAGCGGTCCCTGGCCGTCATGGACGACGCTCCCACCCTCGTCCACGTGCCGGCGGCGGGCGACACGGTGCGCGTGCGGGCGCGGCTCATGAGCCAGCGCCGCGCCGACAGCCTGGCCGTGGCCGTGGGGGACGTCCGCTACCGGCGGGGCGAGACCACGGCCTACTGCGACTCGGCCGTCTTCCTGCAGGCTCGCGATCGGCTGCTGCTCTTCGGCAAGCCCCGCGTGCTGCGCCGCGGCGGCGAGCTGTCGGGCGACGCGATGCAGCTCCGGTTCACGGCGGGCGAGCTGGTGGGGATGCACGTGGACGGCGCGGCGCGCTTCCTGGACGAGCCGGCCGATCCCCGGGCCTTCGCCGGCCTGCGCAGCGAGATCGCCGGCGAGCGCTTCCGCATCGTCTTCGCGGACGGGGACATCAGCCTCGTGGAGGTGCAGGGCCAGCCGCGCAGCTTCTACATCCCGCCCCTGGGCGACGCGGGCCGCGCATCCCTGAACGAGGCGAGCGGGGACTCCATGGCCCTCCGCTTCGCTGAGGGCGAGATCAGCGAGGTGCGCATCTTCGGCGACGCCGAGGGGCGCTACCGCTACGTGGACGACTGGCCCGTCCGCCTCGGCGCGGCCGGGCCGGTCCCGGCCGACAGCGCGGCCGCCGGCGGTGCCGCGGCGGCGGACAGCGCTGCCGCCGGGGACGCGGTCGCCGACAGCGCGGCCGCCGGGGCTCGCTTCATGAGCCGGGCCCAGGAGATCCGCTACCGGGCGCGGGACATCCTCTACCGGTCGGACGACGAGCGCGTCTATCTCGAGGGTGAGGCCGAGGTGGAGAGCGAGGACTTCACCCTCGAGGCGCGCGCCATCCGCTTCGACTCGCGCCAGGACTTCCTCGACGCGCGCGGCGAACCCGTCCTCGTCGACAAGAACGACCGCCTCTACGGGCGGCTCATGGAGTACGACATCGACCGCAAGGAGGGCCTCGTCCACGATGGCACCACGCGCTACGGCGAGGGCTTCTACTCCGGCGAGCGTCTCAAGCGCACGGAGTCGGACCGCCTCTACGTCACCGATTCGCACTACACCACCTGCGAGTACGCGCCGCCGCACTACCACTTCCAGGTGGACCGCATGATGGTCAAGATCGGCGACAAGGTCGTCGGCGCGCCCGTGCGCTTCTACCTGGGCGAGGTGCCGCTGTTCTACCTTCCCTTCATGTTCAGCAATCTCGAGCGCGGCCGGCGCTCGGGCTTCCTGCAGCCGGACTTCGAGTTCGGCATCACCCTGAACCGGGACAAGCCCCAGCGCTTCGTCCGCGACATCGGCTACTACTGGGCCCTGAGCGAATACGCCGACCTGTCGGTCCGCGGCGACTTCATCGAGCGCCGGTCCCTCTACGGCTCGCTGAACTACCGCTACTACCGCCGCTACTTCCTCGGCGGCTCCGTCCGCAGCAACCTCAGCTACGACGTCAGCCGCGACCTGCGGACGGACACCTTCTCCTGGGGGCTGCGGGGCACCCACGTCCAGGAGATCGGCGAGCGCACCCGCCTCAACGCCACCGTGGACTTCGTCAGCAGCGAGCAGCTGCGCGAGATCGACCACTACACCGTCGAGGAGACGGTGAACCAGCGCCTGACCTCCAACGTCGGGCTCTCGCGCACCTGGGACAACGTCTCGCTGAACGCCAGCTACCGCCGCACGCAGATCCTCAACCAGGAGGACGACGATCCGGCCACCGACAACCTGCTGCGCGACGAATCGCTGCCCGTCTCCCTGTCGACGACGAGCATCCCGCTCTGGCCGGGCGGCGAGCGTCACGGCGGCCTGCGCGGCGCCCTGGCCCGGCTCAAGCTCAAGCCCAGCATCCGCTACTCGCGGGCGGTCAAGACCTACGAGACACGCCGGACCACCAGCGAGTCCGCCTCCACGGGCACGAGCCTCGGCTTCAACTGGATGCTGGGCTTCGTCAACGTGCGGCCGTCCGTCAGCTTCTCGGACAACTGGTCCCGGAGCGACGTGGGGACCGTGGTGACGAGGCAGGTGCCCTTCGGCCCGGGCGACGGACCGGCGACGGGCGCGCCCACGAGTCCCGCGGGCGAGATCCTGCCCCTGGCCGAGACCCAGGTGACGGTGACCGAGGATGGCACGCACAGCCTCCAGTGGAGCAGCTCCGCCACCGCCACGACGAAGTTCTACGGCCTCTTCTACCCGCGCCTGGGCAGCCTCTCGGGGCTGCGCCACACCATCACCCCCTCGGTCTCCTGGCGCTACAGCGAGAGCCGCGGCCGGACCTTCTCCCTGTCGCGGCATCTGGGCTTCTCCCTGGACAACACGCTCGACCTCAAGTTCGGCGAGGGCGAGCAGGTGACGCGCAAGACCGGCCTGCTCAAGTGGAGTCTGAGCACGGGCTACGACCTGAACAAGACGCGCGAGCAGCTGCCCTGGGACGACCTCTCCAGCACGGTGCGCTTCTCGCCGATCGCCAACCTCAGCTTCCAGCTGGGGCATCGCTGGGACGTCGACCGCGGTGAGCAGCTCAGCACGACGCTCTCCGGCTCGCTGAACCTGTCGGGGCAGTTCCGCTACGGGCGCGTGGAAGAGGAGGAGCGCCGCCGCAACGTGGTCAGCGAGCGCGAGTCCGGCCTCGCGACCGCGGCGGCCGACAGCGCCGGGACCGAGGAGGACGAGGCGTTCGATCCCCTCGCCCCGCTCGCGGACGCGCCCCGCCAGGGCAGCCGCATGGGTGACGCCCAGAGCTGGCGGCTGGGATTCAGCTTCAGCCTGAACCGCACCCAGGCGAGCCAGCCCAGCCCCACGGTGGCCCTGGGCGGCAGCGTCCAGCTCACCCGCAACTGGAAGCTGGAATACCGGACCAACCTGCGCCTGGCGGACGGCGAGCTGGGCAGCCAGACGCTCAACGTCACCCGGGATCTGCACTGCTTCGAGGCCACCTTCTCGCGGCTTGTATTCCAGGGGCAGGAACAGTACTATTTCCGCATCTTCCTCAAGGCGCATCCTGAGGACATCAAGGTCGAGAGCGGCGATCGCGGCGTCGGCTACGGCTACTGAGGAAATCGGCGCGGCCCTTGCTCTCGCGGGAGTGGACATGAACAAGGCGGAACTCGTCGACCGGGTGGCGCAGGCCTGCGGGCTGAGCCGGAAGGACGCCTACCAGGTGCTCGACGCCCTCTTCGCCACCGATCCGCGGTGCGGCGTCATCGCCAACGCCCTGGAGGCGGGGGAGAAGGTGCAGATCACGGGTTTCGGAACCTTCCAGCTGCGCGAGCGTAAAGCCCGCGCGGGCCGCGATCCCCGCACCGGCGAGGCGATCGCGATCCCGGCTGCCCGGGTCCCCGCCTTCTCGGCCGGCAAATCGCTGAAGGAACGCTTCACGACCTGAGCACCCGACGCGAAGCCACGCACCGCAACAAGGAGATACAGACCCCATGCGCCACGCGAGGTTCCCGCACCGTCTCGGCGGCGCCCTGCTCGCAGGGCTCGCCGCGCTCCTGCTCGCCCCGCCCGTCCTGGGCGACGTCACCGTCACCCTCGGCTACGAAACGCGGGCGGCGGGCGAGCTCGAGCCCTGCGGCTGACACAGCAACCAGAAAGGGGGGATCGCCCGGAGGGCGGCCCTGATCGAGAAGCTGCGTCAGGAAAACGAACACGTGCTGGTCTTCACCGGCGGCGACCTCATCTCGAACAAGCGGGGGCGCGAGGCGGAGATGCAGTCCCGCTTCCTCCTGGAGATGATCGGCGCCACCGGCATCGACGTCTACGCCGTCCAGGCCCAGGACTACTTCCTCGGCCGGGACGTGCTGGAAGACCTCGCCCGGAAGCACGATCTGCCGCTGACCTGCGCCAACCTCGTCGATGCGCAGAACAAGCCCGTCTACCCGGGCTACCGCGTCTTCGAGCTCGACGGCAAGCGCCTCGGCGTGCTGGTGGTCACGGATCCGCGCATGCAGCACAACGCCGACATGTTGCTCGAGGCGGGGCTGCACTTCACCGAGCCCGAGCCGGCCGTCGCCGAGGGCGTGCGCCGGCTCCGCGAGGAGGAACGCTGCGACGCGGTGGTGCTGCTCTACGGCGGCCGCCGCGACCAGGCGCTCGACGGCCTGCGGACGCAGGCGGGCATCGATCTGATCCTCTACGGCAACGCCAGCGTCAGCCAGCGCGTGCCCGCGGAGACCGAGGCCGGCGTCTCCATCTACACGGCCGCCGCGCGCGGCAAGGACTTCGGCGAGATCGCGCTGACCATGAAGGACGGCGGCGGCGCGGAGCTGTCGCCCATCAAGATCCACGAGCTGAACAAGGAGTATCCGGACGACCCGGCGGTGAGGGCGCGCCTGGACGCCTTCAACGCCGAGGCCGCGGACCGCCGCAAGCGGGAGAAGCTCATCGAACAGTTGGCGCGCGACACCAGCGACACGCCGACCACCGACACCTACATCGGCACCGAGCTCTGCGCCCGGTGCCACGTCGCGGATCTGCACATCTTCGAGAAGACGGCCCACGCGCACGCCATGGATACGCTGGAGCGCCTCGTGCAGGACAACAATCCGGACTGCGTGGGCTGCCATGTCACGGGCTGGGGCAGGCCCGGAGGCTACGGCCTCAATGCCCACAACAAGGAGATGCTCAAGCACGTCCAGTGCGAGGCTTGCCACGGGTACGGGACGGCGCACGACCGCGGTCCCGTGGCGGCGATGCGGGCCCGGGAGAGCTGCCTCGTGTGCCACACGGAGGAGAACAGCCCCGAGTTCGACTTCGTCGCGTACTGGGCGCGCATCGAGCACTGACCGTCCGTGCAACCGGGAGCCGCCAGGGTGAGAGCGAGCGTCGCGGCAGCCGGCCTGTTCCTGTGCCTGCTCGTCCCCGCGCCGGGCCGGGGGGAAGCCCCCCTGCGCCCCGGTCTCTTCCTGGACTACCGGCTCGAGGTCCTCAGCGAGGGCCAGCGCAGCGAGGATCGCCTGCGCCTGGAGGTCGGCGAACAGGCCGTTCCGGGCTGCTGGCGCATCACGCTGCGCCTGGGCGACGGCGAGGACGCGGCCCGCTACCGCGCCCTCTACGACGAGACCGCGTCCGGCGATCCCTTCGCGGACGCGCGCTTCGACAGCGTCGCCGAGTGGCGGGAGGGCGGCTGGCGCCCCCTCGCCGCCGGGGACCTGGCGGTGATCGACGCGTTGCGCGAGGTGCACGGGCGCCTGGCGGGACGCGGCGCCGAGGCGGAGTCGGTCTTCGTCGTCGCCGGTCGCGAGCTGGCGGCGTGCCGCGTCGCCTTCGCCGACACGACCGAGAGCGTGCAGGCCGGCGAGACCGTGACGCTGCGCACCGTCACCGTGCGGCGCGGCGAGGTCTGGACCAGCGGCGAGGTGCCCTTCGGCGGCTGGCTGCGCTACCGCGAGGAGCGGCGCGCGCGCAAGGTCTCCGAGCTGGGCGGCCGCCGCTTTGAAGGCGCCGAGGAGACGACGGTGGAGACCTGGGTCCTCGCCGACGCGCGACTCGGCGGCATGGCGCCGCGCTGAGGAAAGGGCGGCGTGACATTGTTTCGAGACTGACAGGGGGTGACGAAGCGACGATGCGTTTGAGCCCGTAACCGTGCGGCTTTCCCGAGTCCCGACGGCGCTTGCCTATTGACACCGCATCGGCCATGGATTAGGGTCGCATACAGCATGTTGGGGACTCAAAGCCGCATCGCAGGTGGGAAACCACAACATCTTGGGAGGGCCGCCGAGGCCGCATCCCGCTCGAGACATAAGCGATTACTCAAAGGAAAGGGTGAGCCGATGAGTAATGCGACACAGGGAATGGTCCTAACGGAGTTCCTGGAACGTGACCTCGATTCCGACAAGAAGTATGTCAAGTACCACCGGCTGCTGGCCAAGGCCGAGAAGGAAGGCCGGATCGACGGCAAGTACCGGTGCCCCGTCTGCGGCATGCGCTACCAGGTCTTCGACGAGGCAGACGCATGCTGCAAGACGACCACGAACGTAAGGTAGGGGAAGGGTTCCGCGCGGCCCATGAAACAGTACTGCTCGGTCTGCAAGGCCTACTTCGACATGGAAGTCGTCGAGGAAGGCAGCGGCGACGAGGTCACCTGGCTCCGGTGCCCCCGGTGCAAGGGCATCCTGCCCTACATGAAGCTGGAGGAGGAACCGGACGCGGAGCCCGCGGCCGAGGCGGAGTTCTCACTCGATAGCATCGACCAGGACGCGGTGCAGGAGTACGACTCCAAGCGCCAGTACGAGGTCGGGGACGTACTCTACCACCGCTCGTGGAACGATTACGGCAGGGTCGTCGAGAAGCTGATCCTGCCCGGCAACCGCCAGGCCATCCGCGTCCGGTTCCTCAACCAGGGCGACGTCAACCTGCTGGAGGCCGTCCGGGAGAAGGTGTAGGCGCCGTGGCCACCTGCCGATTGCGGGCCTGGCTCCTCGCGGCCGCCCTGGCGGCCGCGGCGCCGTCGCGCGCGGACCTGCTCTTCCTCGAAGATCCCCTGCGGGCCTTCGCGCCCATGGGCCCCGACCGCATGCGGCTCGAGGTCGGCGCCGAGTATTACGGCGACGAGGGCTGGACGGGCCTGCGCAACCTGGCGCGCCTGCGCGGCAGCCGCGGCGCGGCCATCGACTGGGCGCTGACCCTGCCCTGGCTCTACTCCTCCCTCTACGACCGCGGCGAGACCGGTCGCGGCAACCTGCGCGGCGGCGCCTCCCTGCGCCTGCTGGGTTCGGTGGAGCGCCGCCTGCGCCTGGGCGCCGAGGTCTGGCTGCCCTTCGCGGACGACCGCCTCCGGCCCCTGCAGCAGCGGCGCGGTGGTGGCCGGCTGGCCCTGCTCGGCGACTGGACCGAGGGGCCGCTGATCTCGCGCCTGGCCCTGGCCGTCTTCCGCGACCTGCCCGATCTGGGCGGCGAGGTGGAGGACGAGGCCTGGCCCGCGCGCTGGAGCGCCGACCTGCGCGTGGAGCGCCGCCTGTCGGCGGGCCTGGCGGTATTTCTCGAGGGAGGTGTCGCGGAGGCGGACGCCGAGCCCGCCTGGCGCCGCCTGGGCGGCGGCGCCGCCCTGGGCTGGGGCGGCGGGAACTGGCGCGCGGAACTGGCGGGGGACCTCGACCTGGCCGACGCCGAGGGCGCGGCGGGCTACGACTACCGGATCTGCCTGCGCCTCTTCCGGGACTTCCCCCCGCCCCCGCCGCCGCCGGAACCCGGCGCCGGCGAGGCGCCCGTCGCGCCGGATGGAGCGGCCGGAACCGACGAGGCGCCCTAGCGGCTGCTGAGCACCTCCAGTTCGTACTTCCCGTAGCCGAACCGGCTGCCCTTCCCCTGCAGCACCACGCTCGTGACCTGGTCGGGCATGACGCGCAGCGCCTCGATCAGGGCCTCGGCCGAGATCAGCTCGGGCTGGCTCTCGTTGCCCGCCATGGCGTCCATGCGGTTGCCCACCACCACGCGCAGCTCGTGGACGCCGGAGGGCAGCTCGAGGCGGACGGGCGGGAAGCGGTGGTGGTTGCGCAGGTAGATCCAGTTGGAGCGGCGGAACTCCTTCTCGAAGGAAGTGTCGCTCTCGTGGTGGATCAGCTTGCCGTCGGCGTAGACCCACAGGTGGAGGGCGCCCAGTTCCAGGGCGGCCGCGCGCTCGCCATCGCGCTGGAAGCGCGCGGAGCTGCGGACGGGATTGCCCTTGATGGCCAGCTCCAGGGTGCCGACGCCGGCGGGGATGGTCTCGGCGGGCTCGGCGTCGGCCTCCACGCCGGCGGGCGGCGCCGCCGTGGCCGGTCCTCCGGCAAGGTCGGGCCGCAGCAGGATGGCCGCCACCTGCGCCCGCGGCAGGGTCAGGGAGTCGGCGTAGACGGTGCGCAGCACCACGCGGGACTCGTCAACCAGGAGCAGCGTGCCCTGGAGCACGGAGCCGTCCACGAGGCGCACCTGGTGCCCGCCAGCGGCGGGGGCCGCGGGCGCGGGGACGGCGGGCAGGGAGGCCAGCAGGATGCCGGCGAGGAGCATGAGCGGAACGCGTCGCATGGGGGACCTTCCCGGCTGGGGTGCGCTTGCACGCGGGCCGCGTCTGTGGCAGCCTGGGGCGCATTCTAGGCGCTCCCCTCGCGGGGAGCAAGCCCTTCCCGGGAGGTCGCCATGTCCCGCCTCGCGCGTGTCCTGATCAGCCTGCTCGCCCTCGTCCTGCTCGCCTCCGGCGTCCTGGCCGGCGAGCTGCGGCGCCAACGCCTGCGCAACGGCCTCGAGGTGCTCATGCGCGAGGCCCACGGCAGCCCCATGGTGGCGTCCATCGTCACCGTGGGCGCCGGCAGCCGCCACGAGGACACGGCCAGCTACGGCGCGACTCACTTCCTCGAGCACATGACCTTCAACGGCACGGCCACGCGCAGCCGCGAGGACATCAACGAGGGCGTCAAGGAGATCGGCGGCTACATCAACGCCTTCACGCGGCGGGAGTACGTCTGCTACATCCTGCTGGTCCCCCGCGAGCACCTGCGCGAGGGCCTGGCCCTCCAGGCCGACATGATCTTCGATTCCCAGCTTCCGCCCGGCGAGTTCGAGAAGGAGAAGCGGGTCGTCGTCGAGGAGATGCTCCAGGAGCAGGACAGCGGCCACACCCGCGCCGAGCAGTTCCGCAGCGGCGCCCTGCTGGGCGGGACGGCCTACGACCATCCCGTCCTCGGCACGGCCGCGTCCATCGAGGGCCTGACCCAGGACGGCGTCATGGCCTACTACCGCTCGCGCTACGTGCCGGCCAACAGCCGCCTCTTCCTGGTGGGCGACTTCACGCGGCGCGAAGCCCTGGCCCTGCTGCGGGAGACCTACGGCCGCCACCGCGGCGCGGCGCCGCCGCCGGGCGAGCCCGTGGACCTCGACTGGCCCGCGGCGCCGACCTGGCACGCCACCGCCGGCGGCCGGGGCCAGCCGTCCCTGGAGCTGGTCTGGCCGGCCCCCGCCATGACCGCGGGCGGCTATGCGGCCCAGCTCGTCCTGGCCGAGCTGCTGGGCGACAGCCACCGCTCGCCCCTGCTGGGCGAGGGCACGGCGGACCTGGCCTTCAGCGCCGGCGTCGAGGCCTACGCGGACTTCTCCTTCCTCACCCTGTCGGTGGACCCCGGCGAGCGGCCCGTGAACGAGCTGCTGCCGGCCCTGGCGGCGCGCCTGGGCGCTCTGGCCGACTGGGTGCCCGACGCCGGCCACGTGGCCGACGCGGCCAACGCCCTGCGCGTCGAGGACGTCTTCCTGCAGGACACCTACCACTACTATGCCATGATGAAGTCGGCCGAGCTGGCCCTGGGCGGCCACGATCTGCTGGATTCCTACCGCGAGGCCCTGATGCGCCTGGATCCGCCGGCCGTCCGCGGGGCGCTGGAGCGGAGCCTGCTGGCCGCGCCCCCGCGCCTGCTGTGGACCGCGGCCGACGGCGAGCCGGCGGCGATGGACGGCGCGACGCTGGCGGCCTTCGCGCCGTCCGCACGCCATGTCAAGGTGACGGCGGCGCCGCGCCGGGAGCGGCATCGCGAGAGCGCGCGGCCGGCCTACGATCGCGTCCGGCGCGGCGAGACCCGCCGCGGCGTGCTGGACAACGGGCTCACCGTGCTCGTCAAGGCCGATCCGGCCAGCGAGGTCCTGGCGGCCCACCTGCTCGTGCGCGGCCGCTCGGCCCGCGAGCCCCGGGGCAAGGCCGGCATCGCCAACCTGGCCCACCGCCTCCTCGCGGCCGGCACCGCGGTCCGCGACGAGGCGGCCATCGACGCCGTCCTGACGCGCCTGGGCGCCCAGCTCAAGACCGTGGACAATCCCTGGATCCCCTTCGACGACTACTACACGCGCGAGGACTTCTCCTACGTGCGCCTGGAGACCCTGGACGAGTCGGCCGGCGAGGCCCTGGCCCTCCTGGCCGAGCTGGCGGGCGAGGCCGCCTATCCCGAGGCGGCCGTGGAGCGGGAGCGGGGCCGCGTCCTGGGCGCCCTGCGCCGGGGCGCGGGATCGCCGTCAGCGGTGGCGCGCGAGACCCTCGGCGCCTGGCTCTTTCCCGAGGGTGGGCGCGGCCTGCCCGCGGAGGGCCTGCCGGAGACCGTCGCCACCATCACGGCCGAGAACCTGCGCGCCTTCCACGCCCAGTACTTCAACCCGCGCCACATGATCCTCTCGATCGTCACCAGCCGGCCCGCGGGCGACATCTTCGCGATGGCCGCGGACGCCTTCGGCGCCCTGCCGGGCGCGGCCTGCCCGCCCATTCTGGCCTCCCGCCCGCAGGCGGGGCCCCACGAGGACCGCTGCCCGCTGGACAAGTCCCAGGTCAGCATCCTGGCCACGCGGGTCACGCCGCCGGTGACGGAGACCGACCCCGCCCTGCGCGTCCTCGTGGACGTCCTGTCGGCGCGCCTGGGCCTGGAGCTGCGCGAGACCCAGGGCCTGGCCTACTCGGTGGGGGCCGGCCTGCGCTTCGTGCCCGGACTGGCGCCGGGCGCGCGCGGCTTCGGCCTGCTGACGATGCAGATTTCCACCGGGGTCGAGAACCTGGACCAGGCCCGCTCCGGCATGATGACGGAGCTGCGCCGCCTGGCCGCGGAGCCCCCGAGCCCCGTGGAGATCGCGCGGGCGACGGGAGGCCGCCGCGGGCGCGAGCTCATGCGCGATCTCTCGCGCATCCACCAGGCCTACCGCATGGGCCTGCGCGAGCACCTGGGGCTCGATCCCTTCGACTGGCGCGAGGAGCTGGAGGTCGTCGGGCAGGAGGTCACACCGGAGGTCCTGGCCGCCCAGGCCGAGCAGCTGTCGCGTCACGATGACTGGATCTGGATTCTGGCGGGCGGAGGGTTGCGATAAATCAGACACTGCACCAATCTTTGTGCGAAAATTTTCACAGAATTCAAGCATGCTATTGGCATGATTTTTCATATGTGAAACACGCAATGCCGGAATATTGATCCGATAGGGGAACCTTGTAATTCTCGTAATCTACGGAAAGGTATCATGTTAACTCATGATTCCCGATCGTTTCTCGACAGTGATCATTCCGATTCTCCTTGACGGTCAGCGAAAGCTGGTGCATACTTCCCTGTCTTTTTAGTCAAGGAATTCACAGAGTGGGCCGATAAAGCTGAACCAATGAGGCGGCCCTAACTCTTCTCCCATAGGTAACGATCATGGCTGGATACATCAACAACCAGGCCGAGAGCAACACGCTCAACGCCTACCTGCAGTCCATCGGCGATTTCCAGAGTCTCACGCGCGAGCAGGAGGCGGCCACCACCATCCGCATCCGCGAGGGCGACGAGCGTGCGCTGGAGCAGATGATCACCGCGAACCTGAAGTTCGTGGTGTCCATCGCCAAGCAGTACGTGGGGCAGGGCCTGAGCCTGCTGGACCTGATCAACGAGGGCAACCTCGGCCTGATCAAGGCCGCCTACCGCTTCAACGAGAAGAAGGGCTTCAAGTTCATCAGCTACGCGGTGTGGTGGATCCGCCAGTCGATCATGCAGGCCATCGTGGAGCAGGGCAACATCGTGCGCCTGCCCATGAACAAGGCCAACATCCTCTACCAGATCCGTAAGCGGAACCGGTACCTGTGGGACAAGCTCGGCCGTCAGCCCACCAAGCTGGAGCTGGCCGAGGCCCTCGGCATCGCCGAGAACGTCATTGCCGAGATCGAGCTGGCCACGAACACCTACCGGTCCCTGGACGAGCCACTGGGCAACGAGGAGGATCACATCCTCCTCAACACCATCGAGGACGACAAGGAAGCCACGCCGGTCGAGAACCTCGACATGAGCGAGTTCCACGAGCTGCTCGAGCAGGCCCTGGACACCCTGAGCCCGCGCGAGGCGATGATCCTGCGCAACTACTACGGGCTGGGCGAGCGCGAGCCCATGACCCTCGAGGAGATCGGCCGCGAGCTGGACATCAGCCGCGAGCGGGTGCGGCAGGTGAAGGTGAAGGCCCTCTCGCGGATCCGCAACAGCCAGGTGGGCCGGCGCCTCGCCGAGCACGCCGACTGATTCGATTTCTCCTCCCCCTGGCCAAGCGCAGCCACGGGAATCCCCCTCGCAAGAGGGGGATTTTTATTACATTTGCGATGATTCCCGCAAGCTGCTATCCTTAATCATCAATCGTCATGGACGAGGGATTCCCCAGGGTGCCCAGGCCGCGAGGGAGGAGCCTCCCGCGCCGGATCAGCCCCGTCCGACGTCTTACCCCTGCTCCCGCCTCCGGCCTCCACACGGGAGGTCGTCATGCGCCGCTGGTCTTTCTCCAGGTCAGTCTTCGCCTTTTTCCTGCTGAGTCTCCTATTGATGACACCGTCGCTGGCCGGCGCCATGCGCGCCAAGGCGCCGCCGCGCCTCTTCTTCGAGCGGCTGGAAGCGACACCGCCGCCGTGCGCGAGCGCCGAGCGCGGCGACACGCTGTGGCTCTTCGCCGCCTCGGGCCCCGGCGCCTCCGGCATGCCGGGCACCTTCGCCCAGGGCTACACCTTCGACGGCCCCGGCTGGCCGCCCTTCCACCCGGAAAGCACGCCCGAGCCGGCCGGCTGGCACGGCGTGGACCTGACCGGCCAGACGGGCCAGTGGTGGCACGTGGCCGGCACTGACGTCTGCGCCGGGCACGGCACGGACATGAGCGCCGCCCTGCCCTTCGATCCGGGCGACACGGTCAACGACCACGCCCTCTGGTGCGGGCGCGAGTCCGCCTGCGGCTGGGTCCACGTGCCGGGCTACGGCAACGAGTGGGACCAGAGCGCGGTGGTGGACCTGGGCGGCATGGTCCCGCCGGACACGCTGCGCGTCGAGTTCCATCTGGGCGCGGACGTCGAGGGCGATCCCTTCGACACGTTCCATGTGCTGCTCGGGTACGAATCCGGGGGCGACGTGGAGGAAGCGACGCTCTTCGTCCACGACGCGGAGGGGCCGCACGCCGCCTTCCCCGTGGCGCTTGACGTCCTCGGCGCCGACTACACGGACGCCGTCTATCATACCCTGCGCTTCCGCTTCGCCTCGGACGGCGCCTGGTCCGACGAGGACGGGCTCTACCTCTCCGACGTGGGCGCCGTCTGGCTGGACAACCTGCGCGTGACGGCCGACGCGACCGTGATCCTCGAGGCCGACTTCGAGGACGGCCTGGAGCCCGCGGGCCTGTCCTTCGAGATGGGCGAGGGCGCGGGGAACTTCGCCGCCCTCTACCACCACCTCTTCCAGGAGGACATCTGCGTCCACGACCCGACGCACGTCTGGGCCTTCTTCGACCTCGGCACGTCGACGGGCTACGACTACCCCGGCTATCCGGGGGCCATCCCCTACGGCGAGCCCTTCGCGAGCGGCCCCTGCGCGGACAACGTCATCGAGAGCCCCCTCCTCGAGGTGGACGCCTCGGGCCAGCCCCTTGTGCTCGGGCCCAACAGCCATGTGCTGCTGAACTACTGGGTCTACTGCGACCTCGACCTCGACGATCTCGTCTTCCACTACTGGGACGTGGCGGCGTGGATCGGGGGCGAGGACTGCCCGCGTCAGTTCGAGAATGACAACACGCTGTGGTACGGGGATTACAAGCGCTGGCTCGACGTCACCAAGGACGTCACCGAGGCGCTCCTCGAGTCGGCGGGCGGCGACGCGGCCGACCTGCGGGGCCTCGTGATCCGCCTCGGCGTCGTGGACATGTGGGACGTCTGGGGAGGGGGGATCGTCCCCGACGACTATGGCCACGGCGGGTCGCCCTACCTCGACCGCATCCGCGTGGGCGTCGTCGAGGACGAGGCGGCCGCGTGGGAGGTCAGCGACGCCCTGCGCTTCCAGGACAGCTTCCCCTCCCTGGCCACGGGCAAGGTCCGCCTGGATCCGGCCGTGAATGTCGAGCAGGCGTCCGACCCCGTCGCGGTGGCCGGCGACTCGGCGGTGGTGGGTCTGAACATGGACCTGGCCGGCGGCGTCGCCCAGTCGTACAACCCCGCCGCCGGCGAGATGCGGCCGGAGATCCACCTCTACTGGCGCGTCGTCTGGGGCCCGCACGAGAACACGATCGACCCCGCCATGGCCGACCCCGACGGCGCAGACGGCATCTGGTCGCCCTACGTCGGCACGGCGGTGGCCGCCGGCACGATCTGGGGCGTCATGCAGGCCGACTCGGCGGCCTGGCAGGGCCAGGTGGCGGACCACCGGTTCGCCTTCGACTTCGCCGACGACTACTTCGAGCCCGGCGACCGCATCGCCTACTTCTACCGCGCCGAGGCGGTGGACGGCACGGTCTCCACGCGGCCCGCGCGAGCCCTGACCGGGGTCGAGGGTCTGCGGGAGTACTACCAGGTGCGCTGCCTGCCCACGGCGGGCTGCGACCTGCTCTTCGTGGACGACGGCGGCGACCTCTTCGACAGGGGCTGGCTCGAGGCCTTCCGCTACAACGGCTACTACGACTACGACGCCTACACGGTCCTCGCGCCGTCGAGCGGCCTGCAGAACGGCCTGGCGGGACGCGTGGACGATCCCATCCACCTCGCCCAGTACGACATGATCGCCTGGGACAGCGGCGACCTGGGCGTCTTCACCGTGGGCGACGCGCCGCCCCAGGACAAGGTCCTCGACACGGAGCTGCTGAACGCCTACCTCACGGAGACCGGCCACGACGTGGGCCTGTGGATCATGGGCGACCGTGTGGCCGAGGACCTGGGCGCGGGCAGCGCCTTCCTCCAGCAGACGCTGGGCCTGGCCCCCATGGGCGGGCAGTCCTACTACGAGGCGACGAGCGTCTACGTGCCGCGCGTGGTGGCGATCCACCCGCTGCTGGAGTACCTGGGCGGCGATCCCTGGTACTGGGCCTTCGGGCGCTGTCCGACGCGCCGCTTCGGCCTGGTGACGCCCGTGGGCTTCCTGGCCGAGGCGACGCACGCGTGGGATCCGCCGCCGGGGGAGGACATCGTGGCCGGCGTCTTGAACCGCGACCCCGACGGGGACCACACGGCGGCGGGCCCCACGGGCCACGCCAACGGCGTCCTGTTCAATCCCTACAGCTACGGCGCCGTGCGCGACGGCGGCTACGGACTGTACGCGGTGACGGACTACGCGCGGCTGTCGGTGGGGCACATCCTGTGCAACCTGTTCGACGTGGTCCCGGACGCGGTGCCCGACGACGTGCCGGAGACGCCGGCCGTGACCCGCTTCGCCGGCGCCTGGCCCAATCCCTTCAACCCGAAGACGACGGTGCGCTTCAGCCTGGCCAAAGCCGGTCCGGCGCGGGTGACCGTGCATGACGTGGCCGGCCGCCTGGTGCGAGTGCTCCACGACGGCCCGGCCCCGGCCGGCACGACGGAGCTGGTCTGGGACGGCCGCGACGCGCGGGGCGCCCGGCAGGCCAGCGGCGTCTACCTGCTGCGCTTCCGGGCGGCGGGCGTCAGCGACCAGCGCAAGCTGGCGCTGGTGAAATAGGCGAAAGGAGACGCCATGAAGCGGCATGTTCCTCTCTCGCTTTTCGCCCCCGCACTGCTCCTGCTTCCCGTCCTGGCGGCGGCGCGGCCGGCGCCAGCCCCGCCGGCGCCCGGCACCATCCCCCCCGGCGCGACGCCGCGCGGCTTCTCCACGCCCCTGGCGGAGACGCCGGCGGCGGCCCCGGTCGCGGCCCGCACGGACACGCTCTTCCTCTTCGCGGCCGCGGGCCCCGGCGCCTACGGCAGCCCGGGCACGGACGCGCGCGGCTACACCTTCGACGGCCCCGGCGGCACGGCCGAGCCGGCCGGCTGGTTCGGCGTGGACCTGACGGGCCAGACGGGCGTCTGGTGGCACGTGGCGGAGACCGCCGTCTGCGCCGGCCACGGCACGGACATGGGCGCCGCCCTGCCCTTCGACCCCGGCGACACGGTCAACGACCACGCCCTCTGGTGCGGCCGTCTGGCGGCGTGCAACTGGCAGCACCTACCTGGCTACGGCAACGGCTGGGACCAGATCGCGTCCGTCGACCTGGGCGGCATGGC
>JAFGBK010000004.1 GCA_016933175.1 Candidatus Krumholzibacteriota bacterium
GGTCGCGACGAACTCGTCGTGCGAGAGGATCGCCGGCCCCGGCGGCGCGTACTGGACGTTCCGCACCGCGTGCTCGCCGTAGTGGTAGCGCACGGGCACGAAGACCTCGAGCAGCAGCTCAACGGAGGCGGCGTCCTTCACGACCAGGCGGACCTCGTCGATCCAGGCGTCCCCGCTGATGATCGTGCAGTAGCGGCTGAGGGTGCCGGATCCGGCGGGCACCACGCCCCCGTCCTGGACGGCATAGTTCGGGGTGTACCAGCCGTCCGTGAAGGGGTGGGCCCAGACGCGGAAGGGTTCGGGGGAGCTGTAGTCGAAGGCGGCCGTCAGGTGCTCGTGGTGGACCAAGCCTTCGGGCGAGAGCGGATCCAGCGCGATGTTGCTGATTTCGTACTCGCGCCAGTGCAGGTCCACGGGGACGAAGAAGCTCGTCAGCGTGTCGCCGTCGGCCGCGCGCATCGTGAAGCGGAGCTGATCCACGTCCGCGTCCTGGCTCGGGAAGGTGAAGCAGGTGCCGTGGCTGCCCGAGGGCGGCAGCAGTTCTTGCGCCGGCCCCCAGCACCCCGTGCAGAACGTGCCCTGATGGTAGGGCAGCACCCCGATGCGCACGCCGCCGGCCTCGGTGCTCGCGTAGTCGAAGTCGATGTAGAGATAGGTGTCGCGGCGGAGCCACGAGGGCGAGTCGTGGCTCGTCTCGATGTTGAAGATGCCGTGCTCGCCGAAGAAGTAGTTCACCGGCAGCAGGAGCTCCAGGTAGGTCGTGCTCCAGTCGTCGGAGACCATGGCGACGTAGTACTGGTCCACGTAGCGTTCGCCGGTGAGGTAGGAGAACCAGGTGGTGTGCGTGCCGGTCCCCGGCCCGTAGACGGCGCTGCCGCTCCAGCTGTAGCTGGGCATGGGAGCGCCGTCGTGGTAGGGCGCCACCTTGAGCCGGGCGCCCCCGGGAACGGTGATGTCGTAGTCGAAGCTGACGTAGGCCCGCTCCCCGTGGGGAAAGTGGGTCGGTCCGTTGTGTGCGAACTGGATGTTCGCGATGTAGTCGGCGAGGCTGAGTGTGGGCAGCACGAGCGTCAGGATGGCGCAGGCGCCGGCCAGCCAGGCCGCTCTCCTGCGAGGCTGCATGACGATTCCTCCTCATGGCCCGGCCCGGGGCCCCGCGCCCGCGGCGGGATTTCTGACGCGAGGCGCATCCTCGATCCGGTCCCCGGGACCGGTTGCTTTCCCCATTTAGAAATTCTTCCGCCTACGATTATAACAATGCGGTTACATCGCGGGGAGCACTATCTGCGCGCCAGACGGCCCGGAACGCCGCCGCCCGATGTCCGCCGGGTTTCCCGGAGGCGGACTAGCCCCGTCAGGGCGGCGGAGGCGTACCAGGCGGCGGCTGTGGTATAATTGTCGATCCCACGAGGCCGAACACCCATCCCGGAGGCTATCCGTGCTGCGACGGCTCCCCGTGCTCGCGCTGCTGGCGCCCTGTATGCTGCTTTCCGCGCTGCCGGCCTCCGCCGGCGAGAATCTCCTCGACACCGGCCGCTGGACCGCCGCGACCGTCCTGGGCGTGGACATGGCCGCCGACCTGGCGCCGGGCGCCCCGTCCGGCGCCGACCTGCTCGCGGTCTACCTGGACGCCTCGGCCGGCGAGGCGCGGCTGCGCCTGTCCCTGGCCCAGGTCATCGCGCCGGGCGAGGACGACGCCCGCCTGGACGGCGACACGGCCTTCCTGGTCCTGCTGGACCTGGCCCCCGGCGGCTCGCGCGCCTTCCCCGCGGCCGTGAAACTCGCCCGCGCCGGCCTGCCCGACGGCTTCGCCTGGGACGCCGCCTTCACGGCTCGCGGCGGCGACCTCCTGGCGGGCCGCGGTCGACTCGCCTGGGAGGAGCCCGGTCGCGCGGCGGCCCGCCTGGACGCGCCGGCCGACATCCGCCTGGCGCGGGATACGGCCGTCTGGCACCTGGCGCCCGGCGACTTCCCGGCCGGAGCGGCGGCCCGTGGCCTGTTCGACGCCGGGCGCGAGGAGTCGCCCCGGGTCGTGGTCCTCGCCCTCCAGGACGGCCGCGAGGTGGACCGCCTCGTCGCCGAGCCCGGCCGCGACTACCACGCCAACTGCGCCCTCATGCACCACGGCAACCAGAGCCTGACCTACACGGACGTCTTCCACGGCCGCTGGGACGACCCCGCCGGCTCGGGCTTCGACGAGGCGCTGGAGGTCCACGAGGCCACGGGCGTGCCCGGCAACTTCCACCTGTCGGGGCCCCTGCAGACCAGCGCCGCCTGGGACCACCTCAACGGCGATCCCCTGGATTTCAACGGCTGGCTGGCCGCCGGCGCCGCCGCCGGCTGGGCCGGCATGATCACCAGCGCCTACGCCCAGCACATCATGCCCTTCGTCGAGGACGCCATGAACAGCTGGTCGCTCAACGTCCACTCGGACATGACGACCGCCCGCTACGGCACCTTCCCGACGGTGGGCTGGGTGCCCGAGCGCTGCTGGCTCGTGCCGGGGCAGTACCCGGACGCGGGCGTCGTCGACGCCCTGGCCGACGACTTCCTCGCCCACGGCGTTCAGGCCGTCATCCTGGACGACAACGTCCACTGCATCGGCTACGACAACCACCAGATCCACCAGCTCGCCGGCTCGACGCTGAAGATCATCCCCCGCGACGAGACCTTTACGGGCCGCCTGCACGCGGGCGACGGCGCCGGCGCCCTGGCCGTCCTGACGGGCCTGGCCGGCAGCGGCGTCGGCGAGTACCGCATCGCCGTCTACGCCGACGACTGGGAGATGGCCGCGGAGATCGGCGAGTGGGCCAGCTCCATGCCCCAGGCCAAGGAGACCTACGACTGGTTCGTCTGGAAATGCCACGACGAGTCGGCCTGGCTACACGCCTGGAAGCTGGCCGACGCCGCGGCCCACCTCGAGTTCGGGGGCGTCACCAGCATGAACCTGACGCCCGGCACCCACTGGAGCATCGGCGGCACGGACGGCTACGGCGGCGCCAACAACGCCTGGTACACGCACTGGGCGGGCTTCGTGCCCTGGGTCACCGGCGGCGACGGCAGCGGCAACTGCGCCGGCGCGGGAGGCTCCTGCCAGAACTACGGCGCCATGTGGGTCTGGACCTACAACGCGCTCGTCGCCGCGCCGACCAGCGCCATCAGCGAGGCCGGCTGGTACACGATGATGACCAACCTCTACGAGACCGGCTGGCACGACTACCTGGGCGGACCCATCAGCGGCTGGGAGCACAGCCACAGCGCCCACGTCAAGAACGGCCGCTACTACGCCGCGGCCGCCCACTGGGGCGCCGGCGAGTGGACGAGTCCGCCGCTGAACGCCTTCGCGACGGACGTGGACGGCGACGGCTGCGACGAGCTGGTCCTGCACAACGAGCGCCTGCTGGCCATCGTCGAGGCGGCCGGCGGCCGCGTCGTGCACCTGTCCGTGCGCGACGGCGAGCTGGTGGACACGGCCGTGGGCTGCGACAACGTCTACTGGTACGGCACCGAGGCCGACTACAACGACGGCAACCACGTGGCGGCCCTCAGCGAGGTCAGCCCCGACCTGCAGTCCCTGCCCTTCGACTGGACCGTCGATGCCGTGACACCCGACAGCGTCCGGGTGACGCTGTCCCGCGAGGGATTCGCCAAGACGCTGATCCTGCGCCAGGGCGAGCCCTACCTGCGCTGCGTCTACCGCGCGGGCGCCGGCGACACCTACGTCAAGAGCGGCTTCTCCCCCAGCCTGGTCAGCCTCGTCTGGGAGCCCGCCCTGGAGCGCGTCTGGGATCCCGAGGGGCGGTACATGGGCTTCCGCAACCCGGCCACGGGGCTGTTCGCCGGCACCATCCTGGGCGACGCCGGCGCGGCGCACAGCGCCGAGTTCAGCGGGCGGCTCATGAAGGGCGAC
This sequence comes from Candidatus Krumholzibacteriota bacterium, assembly GCA_016933175.1. Taxonomy (GTDB): domain Bacteria; phylum Krumholzibacteriota; class Krumholzibacteriia; order JACNKJ01; family JACNKJ01; genus JAFGBK01. The sequence goes on from JAFGBK010000004.1 coordinate 3,911, forward strand.
GAGCTGCGCGGCAGCCACCGCTTCGAGTTCTACCTCTACGCGGCGTCCGCGCCGGCGCCGGTGGGGGGCGAGATCCCGGCCCTGGAGATCCTGGCCGCGGGCCTGGTGGACGTGCTGCCGCCAGCGGTGGTCCAGGCCGTCTACTTCTCGGGCACCGACCGGCTGCGCCTGGACCTGGACCAGCCCGTCGAGCTAGCCGCCGTGGATCCCACCCGCGTCGCCGTCGACGACGACGGCGACGGCGCCCCCGACCTGGTCCTGGACGCCGCCACGAGCGTGCCCGGCTACGGCTGGCAGAGCCGCGTGGACCTCATCCTCACGCCCGCCGACGCGGCCGCCCTGGAGGGCCTCGACACCGCGAACCTGACCCTGCTGCTCGCGGCCGGCGCCTTCGCCGACGGGAGCGGCCTGGCCAACGCGCCGCTGACGGGCGCCGACGCCTTCCCCGTCTACTACGGGCCGCCGACGGCGGTCACCGTGGACGGTGTCATCGACCACGCCGAATGGGGCTACTGCCAGCTCGCCGTGGACGATCCCGACAACGACTCCCAGTGGAGCCTGCTCAACGAGCTGCAGGCCCTCTACCTGACCACCGACGACAGCTACCTCTACCTGGGCCTCGAGGGGCGGGTGGAGGCCTTCAACGGCTGGCTGATCCACCTGGACGTGGACTACGGCGCCGGCACGGGCGAGAGCGACCTGAGTCATCTGCCCGCCTGGGACAAGAACGCGGTGTTCACCTACCCCGGCGTGGGCATCGACTACCTCTACGGCAGCTGGGGCGGGGCCGACGGCAACTTCTACTCCATCGACGGGCCGTCGGCCATGACCGACCTGGCCGGCCTGGGCGCGGTGCTGGCCAGCGATCAGGGGGCCGCCTGGCCGGGCAGCGAGCTCGCCATCCCCTGGGATCTGCTCTACGGCCTGGGCGAGAACGCCCTGCCGCCGGGCGCCGTCCTGGGCGTCTCGGCGGCCATCGCCGGTGGCGTCGAGCTGGGCGGGGACGTCCTGCCCGACAACCTGGCCGCTGCCCTGCCGGTGGTGGACAACATCCGCCTGATCCCCCTGGACGCCGACGGCGACGGGGTTCCCGACGAACCCGACCACGAGGCGCCGGTCCTGCTGGGAGCCGAGGCCGCCGCGGACACCGCGGTCGTCCTGCAGTTCAGCGAGGCCCTGGACCCGGCCACGGCCGAGAACCCGGTCTTCTACCGGATCCACGAGACCCTGGTGCCCGACCGGCTCCTGGCCATCGCGGATGTGGCGCTGGGATCGGGCGACAGCCTGGTGACCCTGGTCACAGGCGAGCAGGACGCCGTGTCCTACACGGTCCACGTCTTCGGCCTGCGGGATGCCAGCTGCTACCTGAACGAGATCAATCCCAACAGCACGGCGGCCTTCGACGGCCCGGCCACGCCGGCGGGCCAGACGCCGCCGGCGGCCCTGGCCCTGTCGCCCAATTGGCCCAATCCCTTCAACCCGACCACGCGCCTGGCCTTCGACCTGGCGCGGCCCGGCGAAGTCAGCCTGACGATCCACGATCTGGCGGGCCGGCGCGTGGCGCGCCTGTCCGCCGGGCGCTTCCCGGCCGGGCGGCACGTGGTGGTCTGGCAGGGCCGCGACGAGCGCGGGCGGCCCCTGGCCAGCGGCGTCTACCTGGCGCTGCTCCAGAGCGGGGAGGGCCGGCGGACGCGGAAGATGCTGCTTCTCAAGTAGCGTTGCCGCGGCGCGCGAAGCTGTGGTAGAATGGTCAGTTAACCGGAGAACCCTGCGGACCGGCTGGGTTTGCAGGCCGAGAACGAGTGCGGACGAACCGGGAGTGCCTTGGGCTCCCGCATCCCCAGAGACACCATCAGGAGGAACCCGATGCGCCGACTCCTAACGACCCTTCTCATCCTGACCCTTCCCGCCGCCGCCCTGGCCGGTCCGAGCATCGTCGGCAGCTTCCAGGGCTGGGATCCGGCCGATCCCGCCATGAACCTGCAGCCCCTGGGTGATCACGGCTACACGCTCACCCTGACGTTGCCCGCCGGCACGCACGAGTACAAGTGCGTGGAGACGGACGCTTGGGAGGGCACGGACTTCCCCGGCTACAACATCGTCTTCGACCTGACCGAGGAGACCGCGGTCACCTTCTTCGCCAATCTCGGCGCCAACGTCGGCGTCATCGACTTCGATGAGTTCGTGGCCCACCGGGCCCCGATTCTGGCCGGCGACTTCATCGACCTGTTCGGCGGCAACGAGTGGGATCCGGCCGATCCCGCCGGCCTCATGACGCAGATGCCCGGCACGGACCTGTTCGTCCTGAGCGGCATCCTGCCCGCCGGCCACCACGAGTGCAAGGTCACGCTCAACGGCAACTGGGACCAGAACACCGGCGGCAACACCGCACTGGACCTGGACGTCGAGTCCATCGTCACCTTCACCTACGAGTTCGGCACCAACACCCTGACCGTCGACTCCGTGGTCCCGGTCGCGGAGCGCAGCTTCTCCGCGGTGAAGGCCCTCTACTAGCGGCGCGCCGGAGCGGCCTGCCGCCCATCGCCATGGATCAGCCGGGCCTGCGCCTGCGGGGCCCGGCCTTGACATCACCGACGAGGAGAGAACGATGAAGAGCCTGCGTCTCGCGAGCCTCCTGCTCCTCCTGGTCGCCGCGCCGGTCCTGGCCGTGCCCTACAACACCATCGTGGTCAACGGCACCTGGGACGCCGGCGAGTGGGACCAGACCAACGAGACCGTCGCCAGCAACACCTTCCCCGGCTGGAACGAGTACGGCAACGTCCGCTCGATTCTCGTGACCTGGGACGCCAGCAACCTCTACGTGGGCGTGCGCGGCAACTCCTGGAACAACGCCATGCTCATCTACATCGACTCGAGCAGCCTGACGACGGGCCAGGAGAACGCCGACTACTTCCAGGGCTACGCCACCCAGGCCTGGTTCGACCCCGATTTCGTGGGCGGGCACTACAACATGGAGTGGGGATCGGGCGGCGTACCCACGGACATCCGCTCCATCAGCGGCGTCGACGGCACGACGACGAGCCTGCTGGGCACGGCCCAGATCGCCGTCCATGACCAGGGCCACGACGGCGGGCTCGGCGAGGGACTGACCGAGATCAGCATCCCCTGGAGCCTCATCGGCCTTGAGCCCTACGGCGAGGTGCGGGTGGCGGCCGGCGTCGGCTGGGCCGTGAACCAGAACCCGGTGATCCCGGCCGGCGGCCTCGGCGGCTTCTCCGGCGACGAGCTGGGCGGCGCCGACCAGTCCGGCGGCACCGACACGGATCCGTCCACCCTGGACGGGCCGGTGACGGTGGTCTACGACGCCGACGGCGACGGCCTGCCCGACCAGCTCCAGGACCTGATCCCGCCAAGCCTCATCGAGGTGGCGGCCCTCGAGGGCGACAACAGCGTCGTCGTGGCGACCTTCGACGAGCCGGTGACCCAGGCCAGCGCCGAGAACACGGCCAACTGGATGATCGACGGCGAGCTGCTCGTCACGGGCGCCTCGCAGCAGGCCGACCCGGCCGTGATCCACCTGCAGCTGGACGGCGCGGCCGCCTACGGCAGCCCCTACCTGGTGACGGCCGACAACATCAGCGATCTGAGCACCAACGTCAGCGGCCCGACCAGCGCCCGCTTCTGCCTGGCCCAGCTCACCTTCCAGGTCCACATGGAGTTCGTCCTCCTGGATGATCCGACGGGCCCGCAGGAGGTGGCCATCGAGGGCTCCGTCGCGCCCCTGACCTGGGACCCCACCTGCGACGACCTCCTCTACGACGACGGCACGCACGGCGACGCGACGGCCGGGGACAGCCTCTACACGACGCGGATCGACTTCTGCCTGTCCTACGACGACGGCGAGCCGGCGCCGGTGGTGCCCCTGATCTACAAGTTCACCTACGGCTGCACCCAGTGGGAGATCATCGACCACTACTACGCGGATCCCGGCATCACCTGCGAGACGGGGCAGGTGGCGGTGGAGGTCTGGTGGAACGACCTCAACCCGGACCAGTACACCGCGCATCCCATGGACGTCATCTTCAGCGTGGACGTCGCCGACAGCCTGCTGCGCGCGACGGTGGGCATCAACGGCGGCACGTCCACCGGCGAGTCCGTCCCGCCGCTCAACTGGAACGTGCCCAGCGAGAATCTGCTCAGCGACGCGGACTACCCCGACGGCGTGGCCGACGACGGCGTCTTCGGCGTCGTGATCCGCTTCCCCGAGACCACGCTGAAGTACATCCAGTACAAGTACCTCTACGATGACCATTACGAGTGCACGAGCCAGGGCAACCGTCTCCTGTACCTCAACGACGCCGCCTTCGACACCCTGGGCGGGGCCATGGGGCCCCTCGTCCTGCCCACGGGCCGCATCGACCGCTGCACCGTGACCAAGCAGGACGTGCGGGTCGTGTTCCGCGCCGATCTGAGCACCTGGTATGATCCGCCGCTGCCGGGCGACGTCATCGCCGTCAACGGCACGCCCAACAACCAGGAGCCCCTGGTCATCAGCTGGGACATTCCGTCCATCAATACGATGGCGGACGACGGCTTCGGGCCCGACGAGGTGGCGGGCGACCTCGTCTACTCGCGCATGATCGAGTTCCCGGACTCCTCTGACCTCTTCGTGGAGTACAAGTACCTCTTCAACGAGGCCTACGAGTGCACGACCCAGGCGAACCGCTGGCTCTGGATCGACTCGTACACTTACGACGACTCGGGGAATCCACAGATCCTGGACGTGGACATCTTCAACCTCTGCGGCACCGTGGACGCGGGGGAGACGGGAACGCCAGCCGCGCCGGCGCGGCTTGACGCCAACTACCCGAACCCCTTCAACCCGGCGACGACCCTGCGCTTCATGCTGCAGGAGGCCGGCCCCATCCGGTTGCAGGTCTACGACATCGCGGGGCGCCTCGTGCGCACGCTCATCGACGCCCAGGCCCCGGCGGGCGAGCACCTGGTCGCCTTCAACGGCCGCGACGACACGGGGCGGGCGCTGCCCAGCGGCATCTACTTCGCGCGCCTGAGTGCGGCCGGGCGGGTCGAGACCCGCAAGATGACGCTCCTCAAGTAGGGGCTTGAACGTCAAGAGGGGGCATCTCCCTTCCCTCGCCTCGCGCTACGAAGCTCGGCTCGGGAAGGAGATGCCCCCTCTCCATGTTCAGAAGGAAAAGCCCGAGCCCTCAGCGCTCGTCCGTGTCCACCTGGATGACGAACACCGCGTCCGGCGCATGGACGTCGCCCACGGCCGGCAGCGTGTCGTCGGCGAGATACTGGGGCTCGCCGCCGCCGATGACGCAGTAGAAGGCCAGCTCCACCAGGGGCGGCACGCCACCCTCCAGATCCGGGTAGAGGCTGGTCCAGGGCACCGAGAACTCCACGCAGCTCGTGGAGGCCGCGAGCACCTGTCCGTCCAGGGCGGCGATGCTGGTCGGCGCCGCGATGTCCGTCACCTGGGGATCGTACTGGGTGGCCCAGACGCTGCCGGCGAAGTCGGCGCCGTAGCCGGCGACGGCGCTGATGTCGATGGTCTTGCGCAGGTGGTCGCCCACGGAGCCGCCGGAGATGGCGGAGAAGTCCGTGGTGCCCGTGCCGGCGCCGTAGTCCTTGTCCACGTAGATGTTCACGGTGTTGCCACCGCCGTCGAAGGAGCCGGAAACGGCGACGTAGAGCTGGTCGGCGTCCCAGTCCACGTGCAGGCCCTGGAAATCGTTGGTCGCGCCCCATCCGGAGTCGCCGGCGGGGTCCGTGAGGTCCGCGGTCCAACCGGCGTCCAGCGTCCCGTCGATGGTGCGCGTGTGCCAGGGCTGATCGGGGGTCGCCGCGGGCGTGGGATCGAGCGTCACGTCGACGCCCGTGACCTCGACGTCGCCCTCGACGTGGACGCTGTCCACATCGGCGCTGGTGTAGCCCGGCGCGCTGACGCGCAGGTCGAAGGCGCCCGTGCTGAGGCCCTCGACCTTGTAATAGCCGGCGGCGTCCGTGCTGTCGCGGCCGGCCTCGAGCTGCGTGCCGTGCTCGAGTGCGACGACGATGGCCTCGGGCAAGACGGCGGGCGCGTCGCTGAAGAAGACGGTGCCGCTGATGGCGCCGAAGACCTGGGTCAGCAGGATCGCCTGCGCGGGCGCGACGCCGTTCTCGACGCAGATGCCCGTCGCCGTGTTGTCCGTGGCGTAGCCTGTGGCCGTGACGCGTAGCCGGTAGACGCTGTCGGCCAGGGCATCGAAGGTGAAAGCGCCACCGGTGGCGTCGACGCTCCACAGCTCCTCGTGACCCAGCGGGCTCTCGGCCCAAAGCGTCACCGTCGCCGGTGTTGCCGGCGGATCGCCGTCGTAGGCCACCGTGCCCGTCAGGGTGCCCGTCGCCGCGGGCGGATTCGTGGAGTAGCGCAGCGTCTCGTCATTGAACTGCATGGTGTAGAAGCCGTTGCCGCCCACCAGGGGCAGGGAGATGTTGTCCGGGCTGTCGGCCATCTCCGCCTGGCCCAGGGAACCGCCCGCGCCGAAGTTCTGGTTGGACCAGCTGCCGTCGTGGCTGAACTTGAACACGATGTTGCCATCGCTGACATCCGCGTCCAGCAGGGAGAAGGTGATCTCCCAGGTGTTGTCGGCCACCAGGGTCAGGTTGTTGCGGGGATCCGCCGGATCCCAGCTGATGCCCGAGAAATCGCCGTTCATCTGGATGCTGTTGAAGTTGGCGAAGTAGAGGAGCGCCGAGCCCGGCGGCTCCAGGGTGGGGCCCACGGGATTGGGCAGGCAGCTCGGTCCGGCGGCGAGCAGGGCCGCCAGGGCGGCGAGTGCGATGAGGTGGCGCTTGCGCATAGGGGCCTCCGGCTACTTGACCACGAGCAGCGAGTTGGTGAACCCGCCTTCGGTGGCGGTGTCCGGGTTGCTGGGATCCGTGACCCAGGTGTTGTTGTCCTTGACGAACTTGTACTGGTAGCGGCCGGGCGCCAGGTCCACGACGATGGTCCAGATGCCGTCGCCGTCGGGATCGGTCATGCGCCCGATGGTGTTGTCGTAGCGCGCGGCGGGGCTGGACGTGCCGCCCCAGTCGTTGCCGGGCCAGTTGCCCGCCAGGGTCACCACGGTGGCGGCGGGCGCCTCGTACTGGAACAGGACGCCGCCCTCCACGCGGTGAGGAGGGGGCAGGCGCTTCTTGATCAGGTCCTTGTAGGCGCAACCCGGCGCGTCGGCCAGCAGGACCGCCAGCGTGGCGAGGAAGAGTGTCGTTCGGCTCCGTCGCATGTCCGTCCTCCCGGGGGGCTAGAAGGTGAATCGCCCCTCGAGGGTGATGCGCTGGACGTCGCGCAGGGCGTCCTCGGCGCGCAGGAGCAAGGCGCCCAGGCGCGAGTAGTTGGTGCGCAGGGCGTTCTCGTCGGCGCCCTGCTCGGCCAGGTACTCCCGGCGGCCATGGGGCTTGAAAGTCTTGGTGCGGGGGTCCAGCCAGTAGGGATTCACGCCCCAGCCCAGGGAGAGGGTGGCGGCGCGCCCGACGTGATAGCTCAGCGCTACGAAGTGGTCGACGAAGGTTTCGTCGATGTCGAGGAACTCGTGGTCGTAGGTGGCCACGCGAGCGTTGTAGAGCAGGGACCAGTCCGGATTGAAGCGCCAGTTCCACTCCTGCTCCAGGTCCCAGTAGAGGGGCCGGCGGTCCAGGCGCGTGGCCGAGACGCTGGCTGACAGCGCCAGGTCCAGGTCGCCCTGCTTCCCGCGGGCCAGGGGCAGCTGCAGGCTCTGCCTGATCACCGAGGCGCTGCGGTAGCCCACCAGGCCGTACTTGTCCAGGGGCAGCTGGTCGCCGTCGATCCAGAGATTGCCGGCGCCCATCCAGCCATCGGCGAACCAGAAGTGGTCGCCCCAGACCAGGCCGTCCTCGAAGCGAAACTCCTCTTGTTCCAGTCCCAGGCGGTAGGATGCGTCGCCCCGCGCCCAGTGCAGAGCGAGGGCGTAGCTGCGCGCCGCCGCCGACTGGTCCGGCACCGCGACGCCCGCCGGGAAGTCTTCAACCAGATGATCGTAGGTGTTGCGGTTCCGCTGGTAGCGGTGGGAGAGAGCGACGCGCCACGATTCGCCGAGGTCGATCGCGGCCGTGACCAGGATTCCCCTCGTGTCCTGCAGTTCCCAGCTCCGCTCGTCCTGGAAGGTCTCCGTGTAGGACTCGCCGTCCAGCTTCTCGTAGGCCCGGTCCTTCGCCTGCAGCGTGGCCGTGCCGTAGACGTACTCGACGGCCGTCTGCAGCCACGGCGTCCAGTCCTGGCGGTAGGTCAGGCCGTGGACCAGGTTGTTCTGGACGGTGCGGTAGTTGACGCGCGTCAGCGTGGTGTCGACGATGCTGCCCGTCTGGACGAAGAGGTTGCCCGGCTTGATGCCGCGCTTGGCGTGGCCCACGTAGGTCAGCTCGGCGCCGCCGAAGACGCGCTGGAACTCGAGGGCGAGGTCGTCGCGGTAGCCTGCGTTGATGACATAGGAATAAATGACAGCTGTTCCCAGGCTGTCGGCCGGACGTATCGGATCGGGCCGGTAGGGCTGATCGAGGCCGGCGTCCGCAGCCAGGGCCGTAACCGTGACCTTGCCTGGCAGGGTTCCGAAGAACAGGGCGCCGGCCGCGTCCAGGCCGTAGTCCTCCGCGTAGGTGCCCACCTGCCCCACCAGCCGCAGGGGGTCGTCGCTGGCCCAGATGTCCACGTTCTCGAAGAGGTCCAGGGTGAAGCTCGGCCGCGTCAGGCTGAGCCGCGCCCGCTGGAGGTTGAGCCGCGTGCGCCACATCTCCGAGGGATCCGCGATGTTGTCGATGTTCAGCTCGGCGAGGCCGCGCAGGGAGGGGTTGAGGGTCGCTTCCAGGGCCAGGTTGATGTCGTGGGTGGGCTTCTCCAGCAGGACGCGGTCGCCCTCGCGCGCCACGGCTTCCAGCTGGTAGAGCGCATAGTAGAAACCGCCGATGGTGAGCTGGCTGTTGAGCAGGGAGGGCAGCCTGCCGCCCCCCGCGGTATCCTCGACGACGCTGCCGTCGCCGGCCACCTTGATCCAGGAGTTGCCGTACTCGCCCCGGGTGCGGGGATTGCTCGGATCGGCGATCCAGTTGCCGTCCACGACGAACTTGTACTCGTGCTCGCCGGATCCCAGGTCGATCACCACACGCCAGACGCCGTCGTCGCCCAGCAGGAGGCGCGTGGCGTTGGTGCTCCAGCCGTTGTACTCGCCGGCCCAGGAGACCTGGCGCGCGGCGGGGTCGCGGTAGCTGAACTCGATGCCGCCCGTCACCTGGCGGGGATAGTCCGCGGCGGCCGCCTGGGCCAGCAGGAGGCCGGCCGCGGCCAGGAGCGCGAGGAGCGGAGCGTCATATCGTCGCTTCATGGCGTGCCTCTTCTCAGAACCATGTCTTGGCGAGGAGCTTGAACTCGTCGCGCATCGTACCGCCGGACTCGAAGTCGGCGTCGTTGGTCAGCTCGCCCCAGTCCCCGTACCACTCCGGCCCGTAGGACGCGAAGAGCTCCAGGTTGTCGTGGGGGCGGTACTGGAGCTGGGTGAAGAGCATCTGCCGCGCCTCGACGGCGTCGCTGGCCACCATGTAGCGGTTGTACCACTTCCAGGCCGGCGACAGGTTGATCGTCGTCTCCAGGCCGAAGATGCGCTTCTCGTCGTCGGTCTCCCAGTCCTTGATCTTGAACTGGGTCTTGAGCCAGGCCAGCTTGTTCTCGACGACGAGCTCGAAGAGCCAGTCATGGTGATCGTAGTCGTGGCCCAGGAAGGACTCGTCGGTGCGGTTGTGCGCCAGGCTGGCCTTGAAGCCGTTGATGAACTCCACGTAGATCTTCTGGTTGAGCCACTGCCTCGGATCGTCCGTGACCAGCGGATTGTCCGCATCGTCCACGCTGTTGACGTAGGCGTCGCAGTGGCGCTCCCGCCCCCAGTCCAGGTTGTAGACGACGGCCCGCTGGGGCAGGCGGTAGTAGGTGGCGAAGAAGTGGCCCACGCGGTCGGAGGCGTCGTTGCCCTGGTAGTTGCGGTAGTCCCGGCCCACGCGCCAGTAGCCGGCGCTGACCGTGTAGTGTCCGACGCGGTGGTCGCCGACAGTGAAGCTGCGGATCTCGGCGCGCAGGGCGCCGTCACGCGGCAGGAAGCCTTCCAGGCCCTGGCCCAGGGTACCGTGGTCCCAGGCCGCCCCGTTCCAGCCCGTGTCGGCCAGGCCCTCGGCCGGCACGCGGCTCTCGGCGTACTCCAGCGACAGGTCGGCCCAGCCCGCGACCCACAGGGCGTCCAGGGCGCCAACCTCGTTGTACTGCTTCGTGTGCAGCGCCCTGACCGGCCCGTAGACCTTGCGCAGGTAGGTGCCGCCCAGGTAGCTGCCGGCGTCGTCCAGGCGCCGCGTCAGGCGCAGGATGTGGACGTCGTCGGTCCGCGCGACCGCGTCCGTCTGGTGGGCGTCCTGGCTCGAGAAGTCGCTGAGGACATAGGTGGCGTTCCACGGCCCCCGCCAGGTGTCCAGGCGGACGCCCTGGCCGTTGTTGCCGTCGCTGACGTTGTCCTCGTTGACGAGCTGCAGCAGGTGGTTGCCCACCCAGTGGCGCCGCTCGCGCGCGAAGAGAAAGCTCTCGAAGCCCCGGTCGCCCCGGTCGAGGCGGTACTTGAGGTGCCCCTCCTGCAGGAAGAGGCTCGGCTGGGGGACGGGGCTGTTCCAGGCGTCCCAGCGGCCGCCGAATTTCACCCAGACCTCGCCCTCGCCGCCGATGCCGCTGAGGAGCTTGAGCTCGTAGTACTGGTTGGGCCGCCAGACATTCCAGGGGTACTCGTCGTTGACGCGGACGCCGGACAGGTTGGCCTCCCAGTAGCCGTTGAGCTTCGTGGCGGCGCCGGCCGGCCCGGCGGCGGCGAGCAGGAGCAGCGACGCGAGGGCGAGCGCCATCGGGCGGCACAGCGCGCGCCTCATGGCGTCCCTCTCGCCGGGCCGAGCAGGAAGCGCAAGGAGAAGACGAGGCTGGTGCCCAGATCGCCCCGGCTCTCGTAGGAGCCGTCGAAGCGCCAGCGCTCGGCGTCCACGCCGAAGCCGGCGCTGGCGTAGTTGCGGCCGGCGCCGCCGCGCACGCGGAAGGCCTCGAAGAAGCTCAGCTCGGCGCCGAAGTTGATGCGGTCGTCCCGGCCCTCCTGCCAGACGTGCTCGGCGCCCAGCATCAGGTCGCCCCGCCAGCGGAAGGCCACGCCGCTGCGATGGAGCCGGGCGGCGGCCCGCCAGCGCGGCCGCCCGCCGAGCAGGGTCATGTCGCCGCAGGCGAGATTCTCGGCCACGTGGGCCACGCGCAGGAAGGAGAGGGGCTCGACGGTGAGGGCCGCGTCCACGGCCCAGGTGCGGAAGTCGCCCTGGTAGTCGTGTCCCGAGTAGGCCGGCGCCGCGACCTGCAGGCCCTTGAGGCTCGCGCCCAGGCCGACGAGGGCGCCCGTGCGCCGGTGCTCCAGGCTCCAGGCCCCGCCGAGGGCCAGGACATCCTCGGTCCAGAGGTCGCTGTCGCCGAAGCGGTGCCAGGACACGCCCAGGCCGGCCGGCCCCCAGGGCTGCGCCCAGGCCGCCGACCAGGAGCGCAGGCCCGAGTCGAACCAGTCGCGCGTCATCAGCAGGGCGCTGCCCTCGCCGATGAAGCCCAGGTCGGCGGGGTTGCCCAGCACGGCGTCGGCGCCCTGGCAGAAGACGCTCTGGACGCCGCCCATGGCCGTGCTGCGCCCGCCCGGCATGACGGTGTCGAAGGGCAGGGCGCGCGCGCCCGCCGCGCCGAGAGCGAGCAGCGCCGCCGCCAGGCGCCAGGCCGCCGCGCGTCTCATCGCAGCACCGCAAGGGGCAGGTTTACGCGGTCGCTGAAGCCGGCCTGGAAGCGCATGAGGTAGACGCCGGCCGCCACGGGCCGATCGGAGTCATCGCGGCCGTCCCAGGTGAGCAGGTAGTCCTTGTTGGCGCCGGCCAGGAACTGCTCACAGTGGCGGACCCGGCGGCCGAGGGGATCGTAGACGCGCACGGTGACGGGCGCGTCCGTGGAGAGGCGGAAGCGCACCTCGGCCTGGTCCTCGATGCCGTCGCCGTCGGGGCTGAAGGCGCGCCGCAGGGCCTCCATCTGCAGGAACTTGAGCTGGACCTGGGGCGCGTCCGGGGCCCAGACGAAGCGCAGGGGCGGCTCGTCGCCGAAGGCGTCGCCCGTCCGCCCGGCCGGGGCGACGCCCAGGTCCGGCTTGCCGTCGAGGTCGCGGTCGACGGCAAGGATGGCGAAGTTGTTGATGAAGGCCTGGTCGCCGGAGTTCGCCGGCATGCCGATGGTGTTGTTGGGCGCGCAGTCGGGACCGCTCAGGCCGTCGGCGCCCGTGACCAGGACCGCCACCAGGGCCACCTCGGCGCCCGCCGGCACCGTTCCCACGGCTGAGGGATAGAGCGAGGCCCAGGCCAGGGCCACCTCCATGGACGCTCCGGGCCGGCCCTGGCTGAACGTCGCCTTGGCCTTGATGTAGGTTCCATCCACGGTGACCTGATCGACCTGGCTCGAGGCGCCCGCGCGCAGCCGCCAGTACTGGGGGTCCGTGTTGTTGTCCCAGGTCCCGAAGAAGGAGTCGGGACGGTGGCCGAAGAAGAAGAGCTTGCGTCGCCACGAGTTGAGCCGGTCGGCGTCCTCGATGCCGCCGAGGGGGTCGGAGTCGAGGAAGAGCATGATGTTGTTGTCCCAGCAGCGGCCGTCCACCGCGACGTAGATGTTCAGGGAGTCCCAGCTCACGTGGAGCTGGTTGATGTCGTTGTTCTCGCCCCACCAGGAGTCGAAGGCCAGCTCCTCGGAGGGGTGGAAGACGGTCTCGTCCGCGGCGAAGTCGGACGAGTCGCCGTCGATGAGGATGTCGCGGTTTGTGGCCGAGGTGGCCGAGGCCGGCCCGGCGATCAGGGCCAGCGCGGTGGCAGCCGCCAGGGCGGCCGCGAGGGCGAGGCGGCGTCGGCGCATGCTGTGGGATCCCCCGTGGGTTGAGCGCGCAGCCTAGCAAAAGCGACCGGTCGGCGCAAGGCGCCCGCGGCGGCTCGACAGGGCGCAGGCCGTCTGCTAGCATTCCTTCCTTTCCTGCGGGGGAATGCATGAAAGCCATCCCGACCTTGCTCGCGCTCGTGACCACCTGCCACGGCGCGGCGGCCGCACCCTTCGATCCCGTTCCCCTCGAGCCGGCGCCGGCGCCCAGCCGCGAGGTCATCCTGGCCGGGGGCGCCGCGACCCACTTTGCCTGCGAGACGGCCGCTGCCAACCAGCGGAGCTACCAGGGCCTCGTCGTCCTCATGCACGAGCTGCTGGACGGCTGGGACCTCGCCCTGGCGGGGGAGGCGCTCGATCCGGCCGCGGTCGAGCGGGTCCGCGTCTGGCCCGACGCCATGGAGCGCAGCTATCCGGACGGCACGCGCGAGGCCGTCTTCCTGCCGCGCGAGACGGCGGGCCTCCTGCTGACCCTCCGCGCCGGCCGGGCCGGCCGTCTGGACCTCGCGCCGCGCGTGGACTTCCGGCACATCTGGGAAGTGCCGCGGCCCGCCTACCGGACCAACTGGAACGAGCGCCTGGGCGCCCTGTTCGTTGCGCGCGAGGGCTGGGCGCCGCCGGCCGGCGTGCCCCGCGTCCTGTGCGTGATCGCGGACGGAACGGCGACCTGGTGGGAGGGCGGCCGCTTCGTCACGACCGACTATCCCCGCGACGCCGCCCGCCGGGCCATGGCGCGCACCAATCCCTGGATTCCCGGCCGCCTGGCGCTGGACGCCGATCCGGCCTGGGCCCTGCGCGTGGCCTTCGGCCTGGGCGCGGATGAGCGGGAAGCCCACGCCGCCGCGCGCGCCCTGCTCGACGACGAGGCGCCGCTCCGCGAGCGCACGCGCCAGCACCGGCTCGCGCTCGCCGAGACGGTCCCGCGCACGGGCGTCGCGCGCGTGGACACGGCCCTGGCCTGGGCGCGCTGGTCCCTGGACAATCTCACCATGAACGCCCGCGGGCCGGGCATCTATGCCGGCTACCACTGGTTCACCACCTACTGGGGGCGCGACAGCTTCATCAGCCTGCCCGGCGCCTGCCTGGTGGCCGGGGACTTCGCGCGCGCGCGGGCCATCCTGGCCAGCTTCACCGAGTACCAGCTCGCCGACCCGGCGGATCCGCGCCAGGGGCGCCTGCCGAACATCGTCGATCCGGTGAACCTGCAGTACGCCGGCGTGGACGGCACCTGGTGGTGGGTGCGCGCCGCGCGGCTCTATCTCGATGCGACAGGCGACCGCACCTTCCCGGCCCTCGCCCGCCCCGTGGTGGAGCGGGCCGTGGCCGGCGCCCTGGCCCACGCCGCCGACGAGGCGGGTCTGCTCACCCATGGCGACGGCGAGACCTGGATGGACGCCGGCGGCGAAGCCCATCCCTACTCGCCCCGGGGCGACCGGGCCGTCGAGGTGCAGGTCCTCTGGTGGGACGGCCTGCGCACGGCGGCCCTGCTGGCCGAGTGGGACGGCGACACGGCCGCCGCCGAGCGCCACCGCCGGCGCGCCGAACGGGCGCTGGCGACGATCCGGGAGCGCTTCCCGCGGGGCGACGGCCGCGGCCTGGCCGACCACCTGAACCGCGACGCCTCGCGGGACCGCCAGGTGCGTCCCAACCAGGTCTTCGCCCTGACGCTGCCGCGCCGGGACGGCGCCGCCGGCGGTCCCGCCGCCTGGTGGGGGGAGGACCTGGCCGCCGAGATCCTCGACACCACCATCGACCGCTGCGTCTTGCCCCACGGGGTCACCAGCCTGGATCCCGCCGATCCGGCCTGGCTGGGCCGCCACCTGGACTGGGACGATCACTGCTTCGACGCCGCCTACCACAACGGGGACGTCTGGCTCTGGCTGTCGGGGCCGGTGATCCAGGCCCTGTGCGAGGCGGGCCGCGCCGAGGAGGCCTGGGCCATGATCCAGCCCCTTCTCGACGACCTGCTGGATCACGGCTGCGTGGGCAGCCTGCGCGAGATCCGCGACGGCGAGGCCCGCCAGCTCGAGGACTACGGCGGCGCCACCAGCCAGGCCTGGAGCCTGGCCGAGCTGCTGCGGGTCTTCCACGAGGCCTTCCTGGGCCTCCACCCGCGCGCCATGGCGCGCGAGATCCTCTGGATCCCCCGCCCGCCCGCGGCCCTGGCGCGTCTGTCGGGCCGCGTCCTCCTGGGCGACCGCGCCTGGGAGGTGGCCCTGGACGGCGACCACGCGGTCTGGCGCCCTTCGTCCGCCCTGTCGTCGCGAGAGCCGACTCATGAGACGTGGACCGTGACCCTGCTGCGACCGGACGGCGCGTCGGAGACCCGCCGCCTGGACGCGGACGCCCGCGAACCCCTCAGCTGGAAGTGGAGATAGCATGAGACACGCGACCGCGCTTCTCGCCCTGGCGGCCCTGGCTCTCGGCCTCGCGGCCTGCGGGGGTGGGCACGGGCCCATGAAGCTCTTCATCTGGGAGCAGATGGATCCCAAGGAGCAGGTCCTGCTGGACGCGCACCTGGAGACCTACCTGGCCGGCCGCACCGACCTGCTCGTCGAGCGCGTCCACTACGAGACCGAGGCCCTGCGCACCCAGTTCCAGAACGCGGCGCTGGCCGGCGGCGGCCCCGAGCTCATCTACGGCCCCGGCGACCAGGTGGGCCCCTTCTCGATCATGGGCCTCATCGATCCCCTGGAGGGCCTGTTCGCGCCGGCCATGCTGGATTCCTTCAATCCCGAGAGCCTCATACGCCTGGCGCGGCCCGGCGAGAGCGAGGCCCATCTCTGGGCCCTGCCCGACCAGGTGGGGAATCACCTCATCCTATGCTTCAACAAGAAGCTGATACCCGATGCACCCAAAGACTTTGCAGAGTTGATCGAGATGGCCCAGCAGCACACCGCGGACACCGACGGCGACGGCCGCATCGACCACTACGGCCTCGTCTTCAACCAGAAGGAGCCCTTCTGGCTGGTGCCCTTCCTGGGGGCCTTCGGCGGCTGGGTCATGGACGAGGCGGGCCGGCCCACCCTGGACACGCCGGCCATGGCCCGCGCCCTGGCCTACCTGCGCGAGCTGAGGGCGGTCCACGGGATCATCCCGCGCGAGTGCGACTACGACATGGCCGAGGCCCTGTTCAAGGAGGGCAAGGCGGCCTTCCTCATCAACGGGCCCTGGAGCTGGCAGGGCTATATCGACGCGGGGGTGGACCTGGGCCTGGCGCCTCTGCCGCCCATCCCCGAGACGGGCCGGTACCCGACGCCCATGGTGAGCGCCAAGGGCTACAGCCTCAACGCCAACGCCCGCGGCGCGGAGCGGGAGGAGGCCCTGCGCCTCATGGCCTACCTGACCGGCGAGGCGGCCCAGGTGGACCTGGCCCGCGAGCTGGGCGTCATCCCCAGCCGCAAGGCGGCCGGCGCGCAGGCCGAGAGCCTGCATCCCCTGGTGGCGGCCAGCCGGGCCCAGATCCTCCATGGCCGCGCCATGCCGGTGGTGCCCGAGATGCGCGCCATCTGGGACGTGACACGACCCGAGCTGCAGGCCGTCCTGGGAGGCGGCAAGGACCCCGCCCGGGCCGCCGCCGATATGCAGCGGCGGGCCCTGGCCAAGATCGCGGAGATGAAGGGGGAGTAGCCGGACTGGACAGGCCCGGCCCCGGCCCCTATCCTGCGCCGGATCCCGAACCATCACGGAGGCAGTCATGCGCCGCACGACGCTCGTCCTGACGCTGCTCGCCCTGCTCCTGCCCGTCCTGGCGGCGGCCGCGGAGGTGACCTTCCAGTTCACCGCGCCTGGCGCCGGGCGCGTGGAGGTGGCGGGCACCTTCAACGGCTGGAGCCCGACCCTCATGCAGAAGGGCGAGGGCGACCTGTGGACCTTCACGCTGGACCTGGCCCCGGGCGAGTACCAGTACAAGTTCGTCATCGACGGCGCCTGGCGGGAGGACCCCGCCGCCGAGTCCTACGTGGACGACGGCTACGGCGGGCGCAACGGCGTGTTCACCATGGGCGATGCGGCCAAGACGCTCGGCGCGGCAGGCGCGGCCGCCGGCGCGGTGTCCAAGGCGCCCGCGGCGGCCGCCGGCGCGACCGTGCCCGTCACCTTCACCTTCGAGCCCAAGACGGGCGGCGTGCGGGACGTCTTCCTGGCCGGCAGCTTCAATGACTGGAGCCCCGATCGCGACGCCATGCGCGACGAGGACGGCGACGGCGTCTACACGATCACCCTGCAGCTCCCGCGCGGCCGGTCTCTCTACAAGTTCGTGGTGGACGGCACCTGGCTCGCGGACGAGAACGCCGCGGAGTCGGAGGACGACGGCTACGGCGGCCAGAACTCCATCATCCACGCCGGCGGCGGCGCGGCCACGGGCATGTTCCGCGTGCCCTTTCGCTACAAGGCGACGGGGCGGCCCGGCCAGGTCTTCCTGGCGGGATCCTTCAACGACTGGAGCCCCGACCGCGACGCCATGAGCGACGCGGACGGCGACGGCGTCTGGGAGCTGACCCTCGTCCTGCCGGCCGGCGAGGTGGTCTACAAGTTCGTGGCCGACGGCAACTGGATCACCGACCACGAGGGCGCCGACACCTTC
The DNA here is from genome assembly GCA_016933175.1 of Candidatus Krumholzibacteriota bacterium. Classification (GTDB taxonomy): domain Bacteria; phylum Krumholzibacteriota; class Krumholzibacteriia; order JACNKJ01; family JACNKJ01; genus JAFGBK01. The sequence goes on from JAFGBK010000004.1 coordinate 21,487, forward strand.
GTCGACGACGGCTACGGCGGCCAGAACAGCGTCCTCGACGTGGACGAGCGCTTCGAGGCGGTGGCCCGCGAGCGGGGCGATGGCAAGATCGAGACGGGCGCGCTCCGCTTCACGCCGGCCTTCCCGGATCTGAACCGCCTCTCGCCGGAGGCGATCGAGGTCACCTTCCGTACGGCGGCCGGCGACGCGGAGCGGGTCTTCCTGGTCACCGCGCCGGCCGGCGGCGGGCCGGCCGCGTCCCGGGGTCTTTCGCTAGTCGCCAGCGACCAGGTGAGCGACATCTGGCGCGTCGCCGTTTCCGTCGCCGCGCTCGACTGGCGGGGCGGCCTGCGCTTCCGCGTGGAGGATGGAGAGGCCCTGCTGGCCGTGGGAGCCGACGGCACCGCGATCGTCCGCAGCGCCGGCGCCGTCATGGACCTCGCCCCCTTCCGCGTCGATCCGGACGCCCTGCCCGCCTTCTATACGCCCGACTGGGTGAAGGACGGCATCTTCTACCAGATCTTCCCCGAGCGCTTCCGCAACGGCGACCCGGACAACGATCCGGACTTCTCCGAATGGTACTACGCGGGGGCGAACACGCTGCCGCCCAGCGGCAAGACGAACGGCGAGTACTTCCACCTGGTGGAGGACTGGTACGACTACGGCGGCCTCACCCGCAGCCCCTACCGCACCGACGGCCGGCCCGACTACTTCAGCTTCTATGGCGGCGACATCCCCGGCGTTGAGCAGGAGCTGGACTACCTGGCCGACCTGGGCGTGAGCATCATCTACTTCAATCCCATCACCCAGGGGAAGAGCAACCACAAGTACGACGCCACCGACTACATGACCGTCGATCCCCACTTCGCCAGCCAGGCCGGATTCCTGCGCTTCGTCAAGGCGGCCCACGCCAAGGGGATCCGCGTGGTGGTGGAGGCCGTCTTCAACCACTGCGGCGACACGCACTGGGCCTTCGTGGACACGAAGAAGAACGGACGCCGGAGCGAGTACTGGGACTGGTTCGAGTGGAAGAAGTGGCCCCTGCCCGAGAGCGGCGACTACAAGGCGGCCGACTACTACGAGTGCTGGTGGGGCTTCGGCCTGCACCCCAACCTCAACTTCGACCTCTCGCGCACGGACAGCCAGGAGAGCGCCGTCAAGGACAGCGCGGAGGCCGAAGTCAACTGGCCTCTGGTCAACCACCTGCTCGAGGTGACCCGCTTCTGGCTCGAGGACATGGACGTGGACGGCTTCCGCATGGACGTGCCCAACGACTGTCCGTTCTGGTTCTGGAAGCTCTTCAACGAGCGGGTCAAGAGCATCAAGCCCGACGCCTACCTGGTGGGCGAGCTCTGGTCCTACGCCCCCGAATGGGTGGGGCCCGAGATGTTCGACGCCGTCATGAACTACAAGTACTTCAAGGAGCCGGTGACGCGCTGGATCGGCCAGGGCCAGGGCAACGCGGCGAAGTTCGAGCGCGACATGGCGCCGGGCCGCACGGCCTACCCGAGCCAGGCCGTGCAGGTGATGATGAACCTCATCGACAGCCACGACACGGTGCGCTTCGTCACGACGGCCGCCGGCGACCGGCGGCGGCTACTGATGGCCTACGCCCTGGCGATGACCTATCCCGGCGCTCCGCACATCTGGTACGGCGACGAGATCGGCATGGAGGGCCAGAAGGATCCCGACTGCCGCCGCCCGTTCTACTGGAACTACGCGGAGGATCCCGACCGCGTCGCCCTGCGCGAGAGCGTGAAGAAGCTCTGCCGCCTGCGCCGCGAGCACGCCGCCCTGCAGCGCGGCGGCTTCCGCGTGGTCGCCGCCGCCGGCCAGGACTACGCCTACCTGCGCGAGGGGGACGGCGAGCGACTGCTCACGGTCATCCACAACAGCGACCAGGCGGGCGCGGTAGTGCTGGACCTGGGCGCCCTGGGCGTGGCCGACGGCTCGCGCTGGCGCTTCCTCTACGGCGGCAGCGATCCGACGGGCCGGACCCGCCTCGCCGTGGAGGGCGGCGCGCTGACCGTGGGCCTGGGTTCCCTGGCCGCCGCCGTCCTGCTGGAGGAGCGCTAGCTTGGGCCTGCCCGTCGATCCCGGCGGCGTCCAGCCGGCGCGCGGCGCCGCCCTGGGCTGGCGGGGCCGCGAGCGACTGCTGGCCCTGGCCTTCGTGGGCCCGGCCATGCTCGTCATGCTGGGGATCGTCCTCTATCCCTTCGTCTACAACGTCTACCTGTCCCTGACGGACATGGGGCTCTACACCTTCCGCCATCCCTCCCTGCAGAGTCCCCTCTGGAAGAACTACGCCGAGGTCCTGGGCCACCGCGAGCTCTACGTCGTCTTCGTCAAGACCGTGGCCTGGACGGGCGTCAACGTCTTGTTCCACGTGGCCATCGGCCTGTTCCTGGCGGTGCTGCTCAACCAGCCCATCCGCGGGCGGACCCTGTTCCGGGTGCTCTTGATCCTGCCCTGGGCCATGCCCCAGTACATCAGCGCCCTGACCTGGAAGGGGATGTTCAACTACGAGTGGGGGGTGGTGAACCATCTGCTCCAGCAGGTGGGCCTGGCCGCCGTGCCCTGGTCCACGGACCCCTTCTGGGCCTTCCTGGCGCCGCTGATCACGAACATCTGGCTGGGCTTCCCCTTCATGATGATCATCGCCCTGGGCGGCCTGCAGTCCATCCCGCAGGTGGTCTACGAGAGCGCGTCGGTGGACGGCGCCGGCTCGGTGCGGCGCTTCTTCTCCATCACCCTGCCCATGCTCAAGCCCGTGCTGGCGCCGGCGGTGATGCTGGGCACCATCTGGACCTTCAACAACCTCAACGTCATCTGGCTGGTGAGCAACGGCGGCGAGCCCAGCGACAAGACGCACATCCTGGTCAGCTACGTCTACAAGGCGGCCTTCACCTACTACCGCTACGGCTATGCGGCGGCCTTCAGCATGATCCTCTTCCTCATCCTCTTCGCCCTGGTCTGGATGCAGACGCGGCTGGGTCGGGCCACCGAGGCAAGCTGGTGAGCGGCGGGCCGGGCATCCGCGTGCCGGCGCCCTCGCCGGCGGCGCTGCGCCGGCGGCGGCGCGCGCGGCGGGCGCAGGCGCTGCGGCTGGGTCTGACCTACGCCGTGCTCGCCGTCGTGGCGGCGGCGGCCGTCTTTCCCATCCTGCAGATCGTCAACATCTCCCTGCGGCCCGCGGACCAGTTCGCCGCGACGAGCCTGCGCCTCGTTCCCACGAACGCCACCTTGCAGGCCTACCGGACCATCCTCTTCGAGAAGGACTTCCCGCGCTGGCTGCTCAACAGCCTCATCGTCAGCCTGGCGACGACGATCATCGGCGTCGCGCTCGCCAGCACCGCGGGCTACGCCTTCAGCCGCCTGCGCTTCCCCCTGCGGCGCGCGGGCATGATGCTCTTCCTGGTGAGCCAGATGTTCCCGGCCACCTTGCTCCTGCTGCCCCTGTTCATCATGATGCGCCGGCTCGCTCTGCTGGACAGCTTCGCCGGTGTGATCATCGCCTACGTGGTGACGGCGCTGCCCTTCTGCGTCTGGACCATGAAGGGCTACTACGACACCATCCCGCGGGACCTGGAGGAGGCGGCGCGCGTGGACGGCACCAGCGACCTGGGGTCCTTCTGGCGCGTCACCCTGCCCCTGGCCAGCCCGGCCCTGGCCATCACCGGCCTGTTCTCCTTCATGACGGGCTGGAGCGAGTTCATGGTGGCGCGGGTGGTGATCTCGTCGAAGCAGCTCTTCACGCTGCCCCTGGGCCTGGAGAACCTCACCAGCACCTTCGCCACCGAGTGGGCCAACTACGCGGCGGGCAGCTTCCTGGTCTGCCTGCCCGTGGTGGTGCTCTTCGTCATCCTCTCGCGGTTCCTGGTGGGGGGGCTCACCCTAGGCGGCGTCAAGGGCTAGGCCGCCAGCGCGCGCGGCAGGCGGCCGCCAGCGCGGGCCAGGCGCCGGGATCGTCGCAGGCGAAGGCGCGGGCGAAGGGCGCGCCCAGGCGGGACGCGACGGCGTCCACGAGGCCGCCCCGCACGGCCAGGGCGTAGACGGCGGGTCGGGCCGCGCGCACGTCGGGCCAGAGAGCCAGGTGGCCGCCGCCAGCCGCCTCCCGCTTGCCGAACTCGTCCATCACCACGAGGGCCAGCCGCGGGCGCGCCGACAGGAGCCGCGCCCAGGCGAGAGCCTCGGCCTGGGCGCTCGCGTCGAAGGCGTAGCCGGCCGGGGTGCGCCGGGCGAAGGGCAGGCGCCGCCCGGTGGCCGGCCAGTGCAGGTCGTAGGCGGCGGCGCCACCGCGCGCGTCGTCGCGGCCGGCGGCCACGGCCAGGAAGCCGTCGGCGGCGAGGCCACGCCCGAGGGCGCTTTCCAGGAGCCGCGCCAGCAGACTCGTCTTGCCCGCTCCCACCGGGCCGGTGACGGCAATCAGGTACATATAAGTCCTTTAAAGATCCATATTTCCTTCGCGAAACAGTGGACGGGAAAGTTAGTGGAAGCTATCTTGATGGGCTGATCGTCGACCGTCAAGCCCGGAAGGTGCGCCGTGAAGGCCAAGGGATCCGAGAATGCCGTTTCCAGAACCGGCTTCGTCGACAGCGACAGCGAGGCGGTGCGCCTGCGCAAGATCCTGTCCCCCGCGGCCAGGGCCCTGCTGGACCTCAAGGAGCGGGCCCTGGAATCCACGGCCGAGGGGATCGTCATCGCCGACGCCTCGCGGCCGAACAATCCCATCATCTACGCCAACCGGGGCTTCGAGCGCCTGACGGGCTTCCCGGTCGAGTTCGCTCTGGGGAAGAACTGCCGCTTCCTGCAGGGGCCGGCCACGGATCGGACGACCGCTCAAGCGATCAAGCAGGCCCTGGTGGAGCAGCGGCCCTGCCGCGTCGAGATCCTCAACTACCGCAAGGATCGCACGCCCTTCTGGAACGGGCTCTCGATCACGCCGGTCCGGGACGCGGCGGGGCGCGTGACCCACTACATCGGCATCCAGAGCGACGTCACCAAGCGCCGCCAGGCGGAGGACGCCCTGCAGGAAGCCAACCATCGCCTGGAGATGGCCAACCGGACCATGAAACGGGACCTCGCGGCCGCGGCGCGCATCCAGCAGGCGTTGCTTCCCAGCAGCGCGCCGCAGATCCCGGGCCTGCGCTGCGCCTGGACCCTGAAGCCCTGCGAGGAGCTGGCCGGCGACGCCCTCAACATCATCCGCCTGGACGAGGAGCGCGTGGCGGTCTACGTCCTCGACGTCAGCGGCCACGGCGTGCCGGCGGCCCTGCTGTCGGTGACCCTGAACCGCTGGCTCACTCCCACCTCCGGGCCCTCGCCCCTGCGCACCGTGGACGGCGACGCCGTCGCGCCCGCCCGCATCGCCGAGCGCCTCAACCGCCAGTTCCCCCTGGATCCCCGAACGGCCCAGTACTTCACCATCCTCTACGGCATCCTGGACGTCCGCGCGCGCACCTTCCGCTACGTGGCCGCCGGACACCCCGCGCCCCTGCTGCTGCGGCGCGGGCAGGCGCCCCGTGCCCTGACGGCGGCCAACTTCCCGGTGGGGGTGGTGCCCGAGCCGCGCTTCGACGAGGACCGCGTGGCCCTGGAGCCCGGCGATCGCCTCTACCTCTACACGGACGGCCTGCCCGAGGCGGAGAATTCCGGGGAGGCGCCCTTCGGCACGGAGCGCATGCTCGAGATCCTGGGAGCCTGCCGCGAGCAGAGGCTGGAGGCGAGCGTGGAACGACTGGTGGGGGCTGCGGAGATATGGCGGGAGGGCGCCCGCCAGGATGACGACATCAGCCTCCTGGCCCTGGAACTCGCCTGAGGCAGACAGATCACGGACTCCCCGTATGCCCTGCCGACCCCGCCACCGTGACGCTTCTGAGATTCGTGGCCGGTTGAGGCGCGGACCTTGCCTCTTGAACGGCCATGCCATATTGTGAGTAACCATTCACGATGTGAGCCGTTGTTCACCCTCATGCCTCGCCCATCACGCTGCTGACGGCGATCCGGGAGGATCCCATGGACGACGCGACGCGGAAGCATCATTCGGCCGCGGCCGGGGGCCCACCGGAGACCCCCGCCGGCCGTAAGGAGCGCGAGCTGGCCCGGCACCGCCGGGAGGTCATCGCTGCCGCCGAGAAGCTCCTGAGTGATCGGCCTTACCATGCCATCAGCATCCAGGACATCGCCCAGGCGGCGGAGTTCAGCGTCGGCTACCTCTACAAGCTCTTCCCGTCCAAGGAGGACATCTACAAGGCCGTCATCCTCCACGGCACGGACTCGATCATGGCCGTCCTGGACGAGACCGTTCGGGCCTGCGAGGCCGAGCACGCCGGTTTCGAAACCTGCCTGACCCGCGTGGTCCACACCATGCTCGCCTGGATGATGGAGAACCGCGCCTACATCCAGGGCTCGCTGCGCGACCTTGAAGCCCTGTCCTTCAGCATGGGCATGCACCAGCTGGCCCGCCGTCGCTACGGGGCGGCCTTCCGGCGCCTGGACGCCATCTTCCAGTCCGCCCTGCGCGAAGGCCGCATCGAGTGCGAGAGCGTGGAGATGGTGGGCAGCCTCCTGGGCGCCCTCGTCTGGGGCCTCGTGCGCAAGGACGTCGTCGATGGCGAGACGGAGAAGGACTGGACGCGCTACGCGCCCATGATCGTGAGGCTCATCGCCCGCGGCCTCGCGCCCGAAGGAGGAACCCGCTAGATGAACATGCACGTGAAGCGACACCGCCGGGTCCGCGCCGGCGCCCGGTCCCGCGGCCTCGCGGCGCTGGCGGCCGCCCTGGCCCTGGCCCTGCCGGCCCCGGCCGCGGCCGAGGGCGCGCCCCGGCGGCTCGGCGTGGATGACGCCGTCGCCCTCGCCCAGCTCCGCAACGAGCAGCTGCTCATCGCCCGCGAGGACGCCGCCCGCGCCCGCGGCGCCGTCCGCGAGGCCTGGGCCGGCGCCCTGCCCCAGGTGACCCTGCAGGGCACCTACCAGGGCAACTTCACCAAGCCGGCCTTCTTCGCGCCCGAGGAGTTCGGCGGCGGCAAGGTGGAGATGGGCTCCGACATCGAGGTCCAGGGCGCCCTGCGACTGGACCAGGTGCTCTACGCCTTCGGCCGCGTGGGCAAGGCCATCGAGTTCGCCGAGATCTACGAGGACGTGGCCGACGAGGGCGTGGCCCTGGCCCGCGGCGAGGTGTCCTATGCCGCACGCGAAGCCTACTACCGGGTGCTGCTCATGGAGCGCGTGGTGCGCATCCGCCGGCTGTCCCTGGATCAGGCCCGCTCCCACATGGAGCGCGCCGAGGCGCTGCACGCGCAGGGCCTGCTCTCGGACTTCGATCTGCTGCGCACCCGCGTCGAGCTGAAGAACCGCGAGCCCCTGGTCATCGCCGCCGAGAACGACGCCGCCCTCTCCCGGCAGGATCTCCAGCGCGTCCTGGGCATCGACGGCGAGTTGGCGCCCGTCCTCACCGACAGCCTCGCCTTCCGGCCCTTCGCCATGACCGAGGCGGAGGCGCTGGACGAGGCCTACGCGCAGCGCCCGGAGCTGCGCGGCCTCGCGCTCGGCGTCGCCGGCCGGCAGAAGGTGCTCGCCATCGAGAAGGCCGGGCGCCTGCCCGTCCTGGGGCTCTTCGGCCAGGTGGCCTTCCAGGGCGCGGCCGGCAAGGAAAAGCCCCTCGATCCCTTCACGGCCGAGCACCGCGCCGTCTCCACCTCGGCCGGCATCACCCTGAGCCTGCCCCTGTTCGACGGCTTCCGGACCCGCGGCAAGGTGCAGCAGGCCGGCGCCCAGCTGCGTCGCGCCGAATTCGAGCTCGACCAGGCGCGCCAGGGCGTGCGCCTGGAGGTGACCAAGGCTTTACAAGATTTGGCCAGCCTCCGGCGGGAGCAGGAGGCCCAGCGCGCCACGGTGGACTTGGCCGCCGAGGCCTACCGCATAGCAGAAACCCGCTACGCGAACGGCCTGTCCACGCACCTGGAGCTCAACGACGCCGAGACCGAGCTGGACTTCGCAAGAACCCAGCACGCCGAGACCCTCTACCGGTACAACGTGGCCCTGGCCGCGCTGGAACGCGCTCTCGGGCGCGACGCCCGCGCCGCGGCGGACCCCAGCGCTGAGGAGTAGCACCCCATGAAGCGAGGAATGAAGATCGGCCTGTGGACCCTCGTCCTGATCGTCGTCGTCGCGGCCTTCGCCGTCACGGCCGTCCGGCGCCTGAAGCACGAGGCTGTCGCCAGCATCGAATCCATCCAGGCGGTCGCGGGCGTGCCCGTGGACGTTGTCAGAGCCGGGATCGCGCCCATCGAGGACTGGCGCACGTTCGTCGGAGTCGCCGAGGGATGGGCGCAGGCCACGTTGACGGCCGACCTACCGACCCGCGTGACGGAGGTCTCCGCGCGCGTCGGCGACAGCGTGCCACGCGGCGCGGTGCTCGTCGCCTTCGATCCCTTCGATCCCAGCCGCCTGGCGATGAACCTGGAGGCCAACCGGGCCGCCTACGCCGCGGCCTGGACGGACAGCCAGCGCATCGAGGCCCTCTTCGCGCAAGGCGCCGTCTCGCGGCAGATGCTCGATCACACGCGCGCCGGCTGCGACGCGGCCCGCGCCCAGTTCCTGACTGCCGAGCGCGCCGTCCGCAAGGACACGCCCGTGGCGGGCATGGTGACGGCCGTGCTGGTGCAGCCGGGGGACCTGGTGGAGGCCGGCCAGGCCCTGGTGACGGTGGCCGCCATCGACAGCCTCCGCGTGCCCCTGGAACTCAGCGGCGACGAGCGGGCCCTGGTGCGCCTGGGCCAGCCCGCGCGGCTGCGCCTGCCCGACGGCAGGCTGCTGGCCGGCCGCGTCGCCCGCGCGGCCTTCAGCGCCGACGCCGAGTCGCGCCTGTTCGCCGTGGACCTGATCCTCGCCAACCCGGGCCTGGCGCTCAGGCCGGGCACCCTGGTGACACCGGAGGTCCTCGTGCTCGAAGGGCACGACCTGCCCCTGGTGCCCGAAACGGCGCTGACGCGCGAGGACGGGCGCGTCTTCCTCTACGTTCTCGACGACGCGGGCGACGACCTGCGCGCCCGGCGCCGCGAGGTCACCCTCGGCATCGCGGCCAGCGACTGGGTCGCCGTCGCCGCGGGACTGGCGCCGGGCGAGCGCGTGGTGGTGGCGGGGCAGAACCGCCTCAACGGCGGCGCGCGGGTGAAGATACACGCCGATCTCACCGACACGGCCCGGCCGGGCCAGCGCTAGGCGAAGGAGGCGACGCCCATGCTACTGTCCAACTTCTCCGTTCGCCGCCCTGTGTTCACGACGATGCTCGTCGTCGCCTTCGCTGTGCTGGGCATCTTCTCCTATCTGCGCATGTCCATCGAGCTGACGCCGGACATCGAGTTCCCCTACGTGGTGGTCACCACCATCTACCCCGGGGCGGGTCCCGAGGAGATCGAGACCCAGGTGACCGGGAAGATCGAGGACGCCGTCGCGACCATCGCGGACCTCAAGGAGCTCCAGTCCTACTCCATGGAGTCCGTCTCCTACGTCATCATGGAGTTCGCGCTGGAGGCCGACGTCGACGACGTGGCCAACGACGTGCGCGGCAAGGTGGACGCGATCCTCGCCGACCTTCCCGACGGCGCCGAGAAGCCGTCGGTGCAGAAGTTCGACATCGGGTCCTTTCCCATCATCTCGGTGGCCGTTTCCAGCACGCGCGGCCGCGGCATCAACGAGATCTACGCCGTGGCCGACCAGATGCTGCGCGACCGCCTGGCCCAGGTCACGGGCGTGGCCAACGTGGACATCATCGGCGGCCAGGAGCGCGAGATCCAGGTGGCCGTGGATCCGAACAAGCTCGAGCTCTACGGCGTCAGCCTGGCCGCCGTCTCGGCCGTCCTGGGCGCCGAGAGCGCCAACGTGCCCGGCGGCCGCGTCGTCCAGCGCGACCGCGAGTTCACCGTCCGCACCCTGGGCGAGTTCGCGGACCTGGCCGAGATCGGCGCTGTCCGCGTGCCCGCCAACGATGGCGTCGTCTTCCTGCGCGACCTGGCGGCGATCCGCGACACCTACGAGGAGGCCCGCTCCCGTTCCCGCTACAACGGACGGCCGGCCGTGCAGGTGGACGTCGTCAAGCGCTCGGACGCCAACACCGTCGAGACGGCGGTCGGCATCCGCCGCGCCGTGGAGCAGCTCGCCGCCGAGCTGCCGGAGGATTTCGTCCTCGAGTACGCGTTCGATGACTCGGAGTTCATCGAGGCCTCCATCAAGGACGTCCTGCAGAACATCTTCATCGGCATCCTGGTGACGGCGGCCCTGCTCTTCCTCTTCCTCAACAACCTGCGCGGAACCCTCATCGCCGCCGTGGTGATGCCGGCGGCCGTCGTCTCGGCCTTCCTGCTCATGATGGGCGCGGGCTTCACGCTGAACATGATGAGCCTGCTCGCCCTGGGCGTCTCGGTGGGCGTGCTGGTGACCAACGCCATCGTCGTGCTCGAGAACATCCTCCGGCACCTGCAGATGGGCAAGGCGCCCGAAGAGGCGGCGCGCGCGGGCACGGACGAGGTGGTCCTGGCCGTCACCGCCTCGGTGATGACCAACGTCGTCGTCTTCGTGCCCATCGCCTTCATGGAAGGCATCATCGGCCGCTTCTTCCTGCAGTTCGGCCTGACGGTGGTCTTCGCCACGCTCTTCTCGCTGGTGATGAGCTTCACGCTGACCCCCATGCTCTCCGCCGTGTTCCTCAAGCGCATCCAGGCCCGGCGCGACGCGAAAGGGGCGGTCGACGCAGCGCCGGACACGGCGCTGGAGCAGGGTCACTGGATGGACCGCCAGATGCGCAAGCTGGCCGGGGCCTATCGCGGCCTGCTGGCCTGGAGCCTGGCCCGCATGCGCCACCGCGTCCTGCTGGGCGCCGTGACCGTGGGCCTGCTCGCCTTCTCCTTCTGGATTCTGGGCGTCGCCGGCGGCGAGTTCATGCCCCGCTCGGACAACGACTACGTCCAGGTGGACCTGTCCCTGCCCGTGGGCAGCTCCCTGGCCGCCGTCGAGGCCGTCGCGGCGGAGGTGGAGAGCATCCTCGACGCGGTGCCCGAGAAGATCTCGGTGCTTTCGACCATCGGCGGCGCCGAGCGCGGCATCAACGAGGCCATGATCCGCGCTCGCATGGTGCCCAAGGGCGAGCGCGCGCGGAGCACCCAGCGGATCGCCATGGATCTCCGACCGCAGCTGGCCGGCCTGCCGGGCGCCGAGGTCACGGTCAGCCCCGTGGAGATGTTCGGCGGGGGCGGCCAGGCCGACTTCGAGCTGGCCGTCATGGGCGAGGAAACGGGGGTCCTGCGCGGGATCAGCGAACGCCTGGTGGCCTTCCTCCGGGAGCAGGATGGCTTCGTGGACGTCCAGGACAGCTGGGAGCCGGGTGGCACCGAGCTCGTCTTCGTGCCCGACCGGGAGGAGATCGCCCGCCGCGGCCTGGCCACGGGCCAGGTGGCCATGTACCTGCGCAACGCCTACGAGGGCGACGACACGAGCGTCTTCCGCGAGGCGGGCGAGGAGTACGCCATCCGCGTCCAGCTTGCTGACGCCCCGCGCAACGATCCGCGCACCCTGCGCCGCCTGCGCGTGCCCACCGAGGACGGCCCCGTGCCCCTCGACCAGCTCGGGCGCGTGGAGGCGCGGCGCGGCGAGGCGGAGATCCTCCATCTGGAGCGGCAGAAGCAGATCACGATCTCGGCCAACCTGGCCGGCATCACGGCCGCCGAGGCCATGGCCGTGCTCCAGCCCGAGCTGGACGCCATCGCCCTGCCCCCCGGCTACAAGTTCGACTACACGGGCATGGCGGAGGTACAGTCGGAATCCTTCGCCTCTCTCTTCCAGGCCATGATCCTGGCCGTCATCCTCACCTACGTGGTCCTGGCCATGATCCTGGAGTCCTTCGTCCATCCGCTCACGGTCATGATCACCCTGCCCCTGGGACTGATCGGTTCGGCCTGGGGCCTGTTCTTCGGCAACCAGACCGTGAACGTCATGAGCCTGATGGCCATGGTCATGCTCGTCGGCATCGTCGTGAACAACGCCATCCTGCTGCTGGACTACGTGGCCCAGCTCCGGCGGCGGGGGCAGGGACTCGGCGAGGCCATCCTGGCAGGCTGCCCCGAGCGCCTGCGGGCGGTGGTGATGACCAACCTGGCCACGGCCATCGCCCTGGTGCCGCAGACCATCGGCCACGGCGCCGGCATCGAGATGCGCCTGCCCATCGCCTTCGTCACCATCGGCGGCGTGCTGGTGAGTGCCGTCTTCACGCTGGTGCTCATCCCCTCGCTCTACTACACCGTAGAGCGGATGGTGCAGCGCCTGCGCCGCCGGCCCGTCGAGGCCTGACGGCGCCCGAGACGCCGTCGACCATCGAGGCGGTCGGATGGAGTGTCGACCCGCCCCGAGGCGGCGCACCCATCCAGAGAGGATCGTCCCGGCAGATGTCCCACCTTCGACTGCGGACCGCCGTCTTCCTGGGTGTCGTGGTGGCGCTTGGCCTCGCGATGAAGCTCTACGCCGGGCCGGGACGTTGGTGGCTCAACAACTGGGGCGCCAGCTTCGCCTACGAGTGCTTCTTCATGGGCGCGGTGCTCCTGATCGTCGGTTCGGTCTCGAGAATCGGCACGATCGCCGTCGGCGTGTGCCTCGGAACCTGCGCCCTGGAGTTCCTGCAGCTGTGGCAGCCGGACTGGCTCGTGGCGGTCCGCGCGACGTTCGTCGGTCGCAGCGTCCTCGGGCACTCGTTCGCCTGGGCGGACCTCCCCGCCTATCCGCTCGGCTGTCTTCTCGGCTGGTGCATGCTCAGGCGACCGGCGAAGGCGGAAGGGGACTGACACGCGGAGAGTCGCCGCCACGACGCCCGCTCAGCGTCATGGCGCCTTCTTTTCGTGGGAGGGACGGCGGCCCTCTGCTATAGTCGCGAGGCCGCCACGGTCACGAGGCCGCGGCGTGCCGGACGCGCTCCTCGCTGACATGCCCGCGCCGGAGGGGGCCATGCCCGAAGACCGCCTTCCCATCCTCCTGTTCGAGCCGCCCGGGCTGGCCTGGCTGGAGCCCCTGGCGGCCTGCCGTCCCGTGTGGGACCTGCGCGCCGGACCGCGCAGCCCGCGGGAGCTGCTGGCGGCCGCGGCCCGCGACCGCGAGCTGCTCTTCTGGCCGCGACGAACGATGGCTTGCCTCGCGCCGCGTCCGGCGCCGGAACGCTTCGCGTCCGGCGAGATGCTGCTCGTCGCCGGGCATCAGATCGTCCTGGAGCCTGACGCCCTGCGCTGCCTGGACGAGCTGGAACCCGGCGACCGCCTCGCCGCCGAGGATGGCGAGATACTGGCCCTGCGTCTGGCGGGACCTGCGGCGCGGGAGTTCCTGGCCTCCCTGGACGAGGCGGCGGACCGGCCGGCGCCCGGCGCCGCCCCGCGGCGCGGCCCCCTGGGCGCGCGCCTGGAGGCCTGGTGGGAGATCGCCGAGCTGGGCACGGAGGTGCTCGACACCCTGGCCGCGGATGTCCTCGCCGCCGGCGGGTGGCGCGGCGAGCGCCGCGACGACTGGCCGGGCTCCGAGCGCGTCTTCCTCGCCGACGGCGTGGCCCTAGCGCCGGGCGTGGTGCTGGACGCCACGGGCGGGCCTGTCCTGCTGGACCGGGACGTGGCCATCGGCGCCAACGCCCTCGTCCAGGGTCCGGCCTACCTGGGCCCTGGCACCCGCGTCAAGCCGCAGTCGCTGATCCTCCACGGCGTCTTCACGGGGCCCCAGTGCCGCCTGGGGGGCGAGGTGGAGGCGAGCCAGTTCCAGGGCTTCGCCAACAAGCAGCACCACGGCTTTCTGGGTCACGCCGCAGTCGGGGAGTGGGTGAACCTGGGGGCGGGAGTGACCAACAGCGACCTGAAGAACACCTACTCCGCCGTGCGCGTCCGGCAAGGCGGCCGGGAAACGGACACGGGCCGCCTCTTCGTGGGCTGCTGCCTGGGCGACCACGTCAAGGTGGGGATCCAGGGCCGCCTCGGCACGGGCAGTGTCCTGGCCCCCTTCTGCAACTGGTTCGGCGCCGATTTTCCTCCCAGGTACCTGCCGCCCTTCACCTGGGGCGACGATGGCGCCCTGGCCGAGCACCGCCTCGACGATGCCCTGCGCACGGCGCGGGTCGTCATGAGCCGGCGGGGGCGGGAGCTGGACCCGGCGCTGGCGTCCATCTACCGGGAACTGTTCGCCGCCTCCGCGCCCGCCCGCGCCGCGCTCGTCTGATCCCGTGCGGGAATCCCTGGGCCGCCGCAAACCGTGATCCGCCCCATCGATCTGCAATGCCGCCGCCGGAGGCGAGGGGACGGGCCGAGTCGCTGACGAGAATTCTTCACCCTCTGTACTTGTTTTCTATCCACCTATATATCAAGTTATTATAAGCATATCTTCGAGTGATTTCGAGAGTTGGCTTCGTCTGTCATCGGGAAGTGGCCCGCGATTTGTTACCGACGCCGCCGGCAAGCACGTATACGACCCTGCCCTGCTCGAGTCTGCCAAGCCGGGGGCCCATTCCCACTCAGTGTGCTGCGCTTTTCCGCGTTTGGTTGCTACGGCAAGGGCGGGGTTTTCCATGTTCCTCCCCGGCCACCTGTCGCGCCGGCCCAGCTTGACAAACGCAAGTCGGGATGATAGTTTGGCTTGCGTCATTCTGGGGAGAGCGCAGTCCGGCGCCGGCGCGGCGCCTGGCACCGGACCGCTCGGAGGCAAGGCGGGGAATCCATGACCAAGGCCGATCTCGTCGAGGAAATCTCCTCCCGGGTCAATCTGAGCAAGAAGGACACGGGGATCGTGGTGAACCTCGTCCTCGACAACATCAGCATGGCCCTCTCCCGTGGCGACAAGGTGGAACTGCGCGGCTTCGGCAGTTTCCGCGTCAAGCAGCGCCGCAGCCGGCGGGCGCGGAATCCGCGCACGGGCACCTCCGTCTTCGTGCCGGCCAAGCTTGTTCCCTTCTTCAAAGCCTCCAACGACTTGAAGGCCCTCGTCAACCAGAGCAGCCCCGAGGAGCCGCAGGACTAGGTTCTCCTCACGCTGCCATCAGCAGCCATCGGCGCGGGGGCCGATTCCCGTAGAGGCTCCGTTCCGGCTCGCCCCAAGCGAGCGTTCCAGAAAGGTCTGTCGATGCCCAACGGCCGCAAGCGCAAGCGCAAGAAGATCGCGACCCACAAGCGGAAGAAGCGCATGCGCAAGGATCGTCACAAGAAGAAGTAAGACGCGCTCTTGAGTGATTTCGAGCGGTCCCTGGTGGACCTCCTGAAGACACGCCCCGGTGGCCTCGGCATGCAGCAGGCCGCCCGCCTGCTGGGCGTCACGCGCCACCAGTACCGCAACTTCCGCCGCCTGGTGCTCCGGCTGCTTCGCGAGGGACGCCTCGAGAAGCAGCAGGAGCGCTTGCTTTTAGGCTCCACGCGTCGCGGTCGCGACAGCGGAGCGGACGCGGAGCGCGCCGCTCCCCGTCGGCGCGGCCCGCGGCCCGGCGCCCATGTCGGCGCACCGCCGAGCAGCGTCGAGACCGAGCGCGCCCAGGGCATGGCCCAGCTGCGGCGCGACTTCGGCCTGCCGGACGGCTTCCCAGCCCCCGCGCTGGCCGAGGCCCGGCGCCTGGCCCGGCGCGATCCGACCGCCGAGCGGGATCGCCTGGACCTGCGCGAGATCTTCACACTCGCCATCGATCCCGCGGATGCCCGCGACCACGACGACGCCGTCAGCCTCGAGCCCACGAACGGCGGCCTGCGTCTGGGCGTGCACATCGCCGACGTGGCGGTCTACGTCGAGGCGGGAAGTCTCCTGGATCGCGAGGCCTTCGCCCGCGGCAACTCCACCTACTTCCACCTGGACACCGTGCCCATGCTGCCGCCCCTGCTCGCGGGGCGGCTCTGCTCCCTCCACGAGGAGCGCGACCGGCCCGCCGTGTCGGTCCTCCTGGATTTCGACCCGGCCGGACGCGCGACGCGCTGCGCCTTCGCCGAAACGCTCGTGCGCGTCGACCAGAGCCTGAGCTACGAGGAGGCCGAGGACGCGCTGGAAACGACGACGCCGCTGGGGGACCGCCTGCGCGCCATGCTGGAGCTGACCGGGCGCCTGCGCGCCGGGCGCGAGGCGCAGGGCGCCGTCCAGTTCGAGCTGCCCGAGATCCGACCGGTAGACGAGGGCGGCGTCGTCGAGTCCTTCGCGCCGGCGCCGCTCCTGCGCAGCCACCGGATCGTCGAGGAGTTCATGCTGGCGGCCAACCACGAGGTGGGGTGGCTGCTGCGCGAGCGCGGCCTGCCCCGCCTGCTGCGCGTGCACGAGCGGCCCGCCGCCGCGGATGTGGAGGCCCTGGCCGTCCGAATGCTGCGCCGCGGCGTCGACTGGCGGCCCGGCGCCGCCGTGGGCGGCGCCGACTACCAGGCCCTGGCGCGGCGCCTCGCCGAGCGTCCCGACGCCGAGCGCCTCCTGGTGCGCCTGCTCCGCTCCATGATGAAGGCGCGATACAGCGAGAAGGACCTGGGCCACTTCGGACTCGGCTGGCGCGATTACCTGCACTTCACCAGCCCCATCCGCCGCTACGCCGACCTGGTGACGCACCGCCAGCTCAAGGTGGAGCTCCAAGCCGCGGCCGGAAGGCGCGACGACGGCCTGCGCCTGATCGAGCGCGACGCCGGCCCGCCGGCCCACTCGCGGCCCCGCCGCGCCGGCCGGGGCGCCGGGCCGGTCCTGCCCGGTCCCGCCGCTGGCCCGGGACCGCTCCGCCTGGCCGAGGTGGCTGCGGCCGTGAGCGAGCGGGAGTTGAACTCCCTGCAGGCCGAACGGGAGGGCCTGCGCCTGGAGATGGCCATCTGGGCGCGGCGCCATGCCGGCGAACGCCACGCCGCCACGGTCCTGGAGGTGTTTCCCACGGGGCTGCTGCTGCGCCTGGACGGCTGCGGCGCGGAGGGATTCCTGCCCGTCTCCTGGCTGGGTCGCGAGTACTTCGCCTGGCAGGAGGAACGGGAGGAGCTGCGCGGCGAACGGACCGGAACCGCCTGGCGGTCGGGCCGGCGCCTGGCGGTAACCGTGCTCGGCGCTAATCTCGCCTCGCGCCGTATCGACTTTTTACTTGAGGAAGGCCCGGATCCAAACGAAACTAGAGAAGAGTCCTAGCCCAGGAGCGTGGCCAGTGAAGGAACGCCGACGCGCACCGCGGATCGAGGCCAACCTCACGCTGGAACTGCGGATGCCCAATCAGGAGACCGCCACCCTCGGCGAGACCCTGAACATCAGCCGCAACGGCATCTACTTCCGCACCGAGTACTACATGAGCGAGGGCACCAAGCTGCCCATCAGCATCCATCTTCCCGCCGAGCAGGGCGTCGAGGCCGTGTCGGTCCGCCCCGAGGGCATCGTCGTACGCTGCATCCCCGAGATCGAGGATCCGCGCGTCGACAATTACGAGGTGGCCTGCTTCTTCATGGAGATCACCAAGGAGGACCAGGCGCGCCTCGACGCCTTCCTGGAGCGGCGCTTCCAGTCCAGCCAGCGCTAGCGCCACCCCGCGACCGCCCAAAAAGCCCTTCAAGTCCTTTCCCCGCATGCCGATAACAGGCCTGAGCGCCCTCTCGGCGTCGGGAAAGGAGTCACATCGTGCCAGAGACACCCCCCGTGTCCGGTCTTGTCGAGCGCCGGTCCTTGCAGAACCGTGCGCTGGCCCACATCGACAGGCTGCCCAGCCTGTCCACCGTCGTCGGCGAGTTCCTGGCCCTGTCGCGGCGCGAGTACTTCACGGCCGCGGACTTCGAGAAGATCCTGATCAAGGATCAGGCTCTCGTGGCGCGCCTGCTGAAGGTGGCCAACAGCAGCTTCTTCGGCGCGACCCAGCCCATCCGCACCGTGAGCCAGGCCGTGGTGCTCATCGGCATGGACAATCTCCGCAACCTCGTCTACGCGGTCAGCTCCAGCGGCCTGCTCCGGCGCCGGCTCCGCTGCTACGGCTATGCCGGCCGCGGCTTCTGGTTTCACTCCCTCGGCGTCGCCATGACGGCGCGCCTCCTGGTGGAGACCGATGCCGTCCGGGCGGGTCTCGCCGGCGAGGAGGCCTTCGTGGCCGGGCTCCTTCACGACCTGGGCAAGCTCATCCTCGACGATTTCCTGGATCCGTCCCTCGGTCCGCGCGCGGTGCAGCTCGGCGAGGAGCGCAGCACCCTGGGCTGGGACCATGCCGAGCTGGGCGCGCGCGTTCTTCTGCGCTGGAAGATCCCCGAGGAGATCCGCGGCGCCGTACGCGCGCACCACAACCCCGCAGCCAAGGACGGCTCCCGGCACGCCGGCGGCGTCCTGGTCCGCGCCGCCGATGCCATCTGCAACGCGTGGGGCCTGGGCATGCGCCCCGACGCCGACCTGGCGTCCGATCCCGATCTCGGCGACTGCGCGGCGGCCCTGGCGGCCGCCGGCATGACGGAGGCGAGCTGCCGCGAACTGCTGCCGCGTCTCCGCCGCCAGCTCGAGACCATCGAATCCTGCTTCGGCGAGGCGCCATGAGCCTCACCGCCGGCAGCACGGCGGAGGCCCGCCTGATCGATCTCCACGAGGTCCTGGGGCGCGGGGATTTCTTCACGCGCCTGGCCGAGATCCTCGAGCGCGACCTGGACGTGCGCGGCTTCGCCGTGGAGATCTACGACCGTGGCGGCAACGCCTTCATCGAGCACACGGCGGACGGCGGCCCCGGCGCACAGCCCGCGGCCTGGCCTCTTACCGTGGGGGGCGAGGACTTCGGCCGTCTCCTGTTGCCCGCCGGCGCCGCCGGTCGCGGTGGCGAGGTGGTCGCGCTCTGCCGGCACCTGGCTCCCGCCCTCTATCACCTGATGCTGGCCGAGGAGCAGGAGCGCCTCCTCGCGATCAACCAGGAGCAGATCCAGGCCCTCCAGGCCATGAGCGAGGTCCTGGGGGAGCTGGACCTGGATCCGCTGCTCAACCGGCTGCTCAAGTTCTTCGTGGATTTGCTGCAGGTCGACGTGGGGGCCAGCCGCTTCCTGGCGGACGGGGAGGTCCGGTACGAAGCGCGCTGGGGCATGCCCCGCGGGGTCCTGCGCCGGCTGGTGGCGGCGCCGGCGCGGGAGCCCGAGGACGCCGACCGTCCGCACAGGCTCGTGGCGCTGGATCCGCCCGGCAACGTCGGCCGCTTCCGGCTCGGCGCCGTCCTGCGGGCGGACATCGCCCTGGACGGCGGCCGCGCCGTCGATCTCTACCTCGTCACGGGCGAGGAGCGGACCTGGGATCCCCATCAGCGCTCGCTGCTGCGCTCCTGTCTGCCGCTGGCGGCCGCCGCCCTGCAGCGCGCCCTCGACCACGAGGAGTCCATCCGGCGCCACCGCCTGAGCGAGCAGCTCGAGGTGGCGCGGCGCATCCAGGAGCAACTGCTGCCCGCCCGGCTGCCGTCGCGGCCGGACATGGACATCGTCGGCCGGAGCCTCCCGGCCCAGTACGTGGGCGGCGACTACTACGACGTGCTGGTGCTGCCCGACGGCGCGCTGCTGGCCTTCGTCGCCGACG
Organism: Candidatus Krumholzibacteriota bacterium; assembly: GCA_016933175.1. GTDB lineage: Bacteria > Krumholzibacteriota > Krumholzibacteriia > JACNKJ01 > JACNKJ01 > JAFGBK01. The sequence continues at coordinate 40,987 of JAFGBK010000004.1, forward strand.
TCTCCGGCAAGGGTGTGCAGGCCGCCATGCGCATGAGCGCCCTTCGGGCCGTGCTCCACAGCCTGGACGCGGAGATCCTGGCGCCGGCTTGCGTCCTGTCGCGCCTGAACCGTCAGCTGACCGCGGACGGCATGGCCGGGCGTTTCGTGACCGCCGCCTGCCTCCGACTCAACCTGGACGGCGGCCTGCGCCTGGCCCTCGCCGGCCACGAGCCGCCCCTGCGCGTGGACGCGTCCGGCGCGGTGGCGCCCCTGGACGCCGAGCCCGGACTGCCTCTCGGCCTGCGCGACGGGACCGACTACGCGGAGACCGCCGGCCGGCTGGCGCCCGGCGAGCGGCTCCTGGTCTACACCGACGGGCTGCCTGACACGCGGGATCCGGGCGGGCGCCAGTACGGAGAAGAGCGCCTGCGCCGTCGGCTCGCGGAAGCGTCCGGCGCCGGCGCCGCCGCCCTCCTGGACACCATTCTCAGCGACCTGGAGCGTTTCCGCGCGGGCGCGCCCTGGGCCGACGACCACACCTTGCTCGTCTTCCACCGCCATGAAGGGGAATCGTGATGCAGATCAGTTGCCTCGAGGACCAGGACCTCGTCACCATCGCCGTCGCCGGCGAGCTGGAGGTGTACTCCCTGCCGGAGTTCTCGCGTCTGGCCGAGTCCTACCTGGGCGGCCCGGCGAAGCTGATCCTGGACATGGAGCACCTCGAGTACATCGACTCGTCCGGACTCGGCTTCCTCGTGACCCTCCACGAGCGCCTGGAGCGACAGGCGCAGAGCCTGCGCCTGGTCAACCTCCAGCCCCATGTGGCCCGGGTCTTCCGGATCACGCGCCTGGACCAGATCCTCGACGTGAGCGCCGTCACGCAGCCCGCGCTCTAGCGCCCGATCCGCCGCGCGCGCGCCGGGACCGGCGGCCTGGCCCCGCCAAGGCGGGGATCCCGCCGGTCCCGCCGCGGGCCGGCATTGGATCGGGAGCATCTTGCCGGACCGGATGGCGCATTCTTCCCCTTCCTTCCCCGCCGGACCCGATCCTTCCCGTCAAGCCCTTGTCCGGTAGCCGGTTCGCGGCGGCCGCCGGTGGCATGTCCCTTGTATGAGGGCCACCGTCACCCGGCGCGCGCCTTGGGAGAGGGCGCGCACACGGGCGGGGAGAAGCCATGATCAAGGCACTGGAGCACAGCGGCCAGGCGATGGGCGTGCAACTGCGCCGCCACGAGATCATCGCCAACAATCTCGCCAACCTGAACACTCCCGGCTTCCAGCGCGTCATCGCGCGGGTGAGCGACGCGGCGCCGATCGGCGCCGCCGCGGCCGCGCGCACCCGGCCCGCTCTGCGCGTGGAGAGCCTGACGTCCGGAGCCAGCGGGCCGCTGCAGGCCACCGGCAATCCCCTGGACGCGGCGCTGGTGGGCGAGGGCTACTTCCTCGTCGAGACGCCGCGGGGCGAGCGCCTCAGCCGCGACGGCAGCTTCGCCCTCGACGCGGCGGGCACCTTGCTCCACTCCTCCGGCCACCCCGTCCTCGCCGACGGCGGCGCGCTGAGCATCCGCGGGTCGGCGAGCATCCTCGCCGACGGCAGCGTGCTCGACGACGGGCGCCTCGTGGGCCGCCTGACGGTGGTCCGGCCGGCGGCGGACGCCGGCCTCGAGCGCGAGGGCGACAACCTCCTGCGCGTCGCGGGGGAGATCGAGACGGTGCCGGCGGGGGAGACCAGCGTGCTCGGCGGCCACCTCGAGGGCGCCAACGTCCAGGCCGTCCAGGAGATGGTGGACATGATCCGCGCCTTTCGCGCCTACGAGATAGCTCAGCGGGCGGCCCTCGCCGCCGACGATACCCTGCGCATCGCCACCGAACGCGTCGGCGTGGTGCGCGCCTAGCGCCTGAGAGGGGAGAAGCGCCATGTTCCGATCCCTGTCGACGTCGGCCAGCGGCATGCGGGCCCAGCAGATCTACGTGGACACGGTGGCCAACAACCTGGCCAACGTGAACACCACCGGCTTCAAGAGCTCCCGGGCCGAGTTCCAGGACCTCCTCTACCAGGTGATCAAGCCCAACCAGAGCCTGGAGGCAGGCGCCGGCGTGCAGCCCGTGCAGATCGGCCACGGCGTCAAGCTGGCGGCCGTACGGCGCAACTTCACCCAGGGCTCCACGATCGTGACGGGCAACGCCCTGGACCTGGCCATCAGCGGCGACGGCTTCTTCCGCGTGGAACTGGCCGACGGGACCTTCGCCTACACCCGCGACGGCACCTTCGCCATGGACGGCGAGGGCAACCTCGTCAACGGCGCCGGCCTGCGCGTGGCGCCGGGCCTGTCCTTCCCCGAGGGCACCACCGAGGTGGCCGTGGACCGCCAGGGCAACGTCCGCGTCCGCGCCGAGGGCGAGGACGAGTCGCGGGAGTCCGGGCAGATCGAGGTGTATCGCTTCGCCAATCCCGCCGGCATGCGCTCCCTGGGCAACAACCTCTACGCCGAGACGGAGGCCAGCGGCGATCCCCAGCAGGGCGAGGCCGGGACCAACGGCTACGGGGAGATCGAGGCGGGGATCCTGGAGGCCAGCAACGTCAGCGTCGTCGAGGAGATGATCCGGCTCATCGAGGCCCAGCGGGCCTACGAGCTCAACTCCAAGGCCATCCAGACCGCCGAGGACATGCTCAGCGTCGCCAACCAGCTCAAGCGCTAGGAGAGGCCATGATCCGATGCCTCGCCGCAACCTGCGTCCTGCTCGCCGCGCTGACGGCGTCCGGCGCCGCCGGTGCCGCTGGCGCGGAGGCGCTGCGCCTGCGCGAAGCGGCGGCCTGCGCCGGGCCGGAGTTGCGCCTGGCCGAGTTGCTGGCGCCCGGCCAGGACTGCGCCCTGGGCGATCGCGTCGTCGCGCGCAGCCCGGCGCCGGGCCGCGACGGGCGGATCAGCCGGCGCCGGTTGGCGCGATTGCTGGCGGATTGGGGCTGGCGGGGCCGCCTGGACGGACCGGAGATGGTTCGCCTCGACAGCCCCGGCGTCGTCCTGGACCTGGCGCCCCTGGCCCGCGCCGTCGGCGCGCGGGCCGACAGCCTCCTGGCCGCGGCCGGCCTGCGCCGGGCCGGGGAGCTGGCGGGCTGGCCGGGCGAGCTGGTCCTGTCCAGCCGGCGGGTCCGCTGGCAACTGGCGCTGGACGGCGAGCCGGCGGGCCGCGAGGCGCGACTCGGGCTCGAGCTGACGGACGCGGCGGGCTTCACGGCCCGCTGCCGGCTGCGCTGCCGCTGCGCACGGCCGGACCGCGTCCCCGTGGCGGTCCGCGCCCTGGCGTCCGGCGAGGCCCTCGCCGACTGGCGCTGGGAAGAGCGCGACCTGCTGGCCGTGGACGGCGAGCCCCTGGCCGCGGGCGCCCTCGCGGGCGCCGTGGCCCGCCGCGCGGTGGCGGCCGGCGAGGTCCTGACGCGGCGGGTCCTCGCGCCGCCGCACCTGGTGACGGCGGGACGCGAGGTGGAGATCCGGCTCGAGCACGGCGCCGTGACGGTGAGCACCCGCGGCGTCGCCCGCGGCGACGGGGCGCTGGGCGATCTCGTCACCGTCAAGCATCTGGACGGTGGCGCCCTGCGCCGCTACCGCGTCGTGGGGCCGGGCCGCGTGGCGCCGGCCTACCGGTAAGTGGAGGGGGACACGTGATGAAAAGGCTCGGCATGGCCCTGGTCCTGGCCCTTCTCGCCGCGCCGGCGGCCGCGCAGCCGCTCTGGGACGCGCAGGCGGGCGGGAGCCTCTTCTCCAACGTCAAGGCGCACCAGGTGGGGGACATCCTCACGGTGATCGTCTCGGAGAACTCGAGCGCGAGCAGCGACGCCAACACCAAGACCCAGTCCAAGCACGAGGTGGGAGGCGGTCCGGGCGTGGGCGCCTTCGACTTCATCCCCCTGTGGGGCATCGACCAGGAGACGAAGTACGACGGCAAGGGCGCCACCACGCGCAAGGGCCAGCTGTCCGCCGTCATGAGCGTGCAGATCGTCGAGGCGCTGTCCGGCGAGCAGTTCCGCGTCGAGGGCCGCCGCAGCATCAAGCGCAACGGCGAGACCGAGCTGATGAGCCTGAGCGGCGTCATCCGCAGCCGGGACATCAGCCCCCAGAACACGATTCTCTCCACGTCCATCGCCGACGCCGTCATCACCTACGACGGCCAGGGCGACGTGGCTCACGGCAACGAGCCGGGCTTCCTGACCCGGCTGCTCAACTGGTTCTTCTAGGAAGGAAGCCATGCGTCCGTTCGGGAAGCGCCTCGTTCTCGCCCTCGCCCTCGCCATGGCCCTGGCCGCGCCGGGACGGGCGGCGCGCATCAAGGATATCGCCGGGGTCAGCGGCGCGAGCGGCGAGCACCTCATCGGCTACGGGATCATCGTGGGCCTCAGCGGCACCGGCGACGGCGCCAAGACGGGCTTCACCAACTACTCCGTCGCCAGCATGATGGAGAAGTTCGGCCACACCCTGGACCCCGACGACATCAAGCTCAAGAACGTGGCCGCCGTCATGGTGACGGCCGAGCTGCCGCCCTACAGCCGCCGCGGCGGCAGCCTGGACGTGACCGTCTCCAGCCTCGGCGACGCCACGAGTCTCGAAGGCGGCGTGCTTCTGATGACGCCGCTCCTGCGCCAGGCCGACGGGCAGCAGTACGCCATCGCCCAGGGACCCGTCAGCATCGGCGGCTTCAACATCGACGCGGGGTCGGGCACGAGCGTGCGCAAGAACCACAGCACGGTGGGGCGCATCCCCGCCGGCGGGCGGCTCATCAGCGAGTGGACCGGCGACCTGATCATGGACAACCGCGTGGAGCTGGTCCTGCACAATCCCGACTTCACGACGGCCGCCAACGTGGCGGGCCGCATCAACGAGGCCGTGGGCACGGAGGCCGCGCGGGCCTTCGGGGGCGGCCGGGTGTCGGTCTGGATCCCCGAGGATCGCCGCGAGGACACCATCGGCTTTCTGAGCCAGGTGGAGAACCTGGACGTGAGCACGGACCTGCCAGCCCGCGTGGTGATCAACGAGCGCACGGGCACCGTCGTCGTCGGCCAGCATGTCTCGCTCAAGGATGTGGCCGTTGCCCACGGCAATCTGCGCGTGGAGATCCGCACGAGCTACCGCGCCAGCCAGCCGGCGGCCTTCGGCGAAGGGCAGACCCTGCTCATTCCGGACGTCAGCGCCTCGGTCAGCGACAGCGGCCAGCAGCTGGCCGTGCTTCATGACAACGGCACGGTGGAGGACGTGGCGCGCTCGCTCAATGAGCTGGGCGTCAGCCCGCGCGACATGGTGGCCATCTTCCAGGCCCTCAAGGAAGCGGGGGCCCTGGAGGCCGACCTCGTGATCATGTAGGAGGCGATCATGCGACCCGTCGACAGCCTCACCGCACTCAAGTACCAGCCCGGGCCACGGCCCGCTGCGCCGCCGCCGGACGCTGACAAGAGCTTCCGGCCGCAGGCGGCGCCGGCGGCGACCGCCGGCGCGGACGGCGCGGCGACGATCCGGCCGCGTGGCCTTGCCGACCTGGGCCAGACGGCGCCGCCGGCGTCGCTGAGCCGAACGAAGTCCCGCGGCGCGGCGGCGTCGCCGGCGGGCGCGGCGGGCGGCGCGGGAAACGCGAGGAACGCGACGAAGGCAAACGTCGCGCCGGCCCTGCAGAAGGCCGCGCGCGAGTTCGAGGGCATTCTGATGCTCTACCTGGCCAGCGCCATGTGGGACACGCTGCCCGCGGGCGGCACCGGCGGCATGCAGGGTGCGCACTTCTATCAGGGCATGATCGAGGAGCAACTCGGCCGCCTGCTCGTCGAAGGGAGCCGCGGGCCGGGCCTGGCGGACGCCATCGTCCGGCAGGTGTCCGCGGAAACGAAGGAGAACGCATGACGAGAGCCGAGGATCTGACGGCGCTGAAAGTGGCGCTGGCGGAGGAGTCGCAGCACTACCGGCAGCTTCTCGACGTGAGTCGCGAACACCACGAGGCGCTCCTCGCTGGCGAACGCCGGGCCGTCGAGCGGAGTCTGCAGCGGCAGCTCCAGATCATCGCCGGCTGTCGCATGTCGACGGAGGAGCGGCGTGAGCGGACCGACGCCCTGGCGCGCCAGCTCGGATTGGGCGCGCCCTGCACCACGGGGCGGATCCTGGCGGCCTTGCCCGAGGCCGGCGCAGCGCTGCAGCGGGAATACGACGCGATGCGGGCGGTGAGTGCCGAGCTGGCCGCTCTCAACGAGCAGAACCAGCGCCTGGTGACGCACCGCCTCGACCTGCTCCAGGGGGACTTCGCAGCCCTGGGCCAGCTCGTGCGCGAGGCCACGGGGCGCGGCGAGGGATCAGGTGAGCCCGTCGAAGGCAGCCTGATCTCGCAGCGGGCTTGAGGGGAGGCGCCCATGTCGGGGCTGTTCAACACCATCGAGATCGGACGTAGCACGCTGATGGCGCAGCAGACGGCGCTGAACGTGCTGAACCACAACATCGCGAACGCCAACACGCCGGGATACAGCCGCCAGCGGGTGAACATGGCCTCCCGCGGCATGCTGGGCTATCTCGCCATGGACGGGGCCGGCGGCGTCGATGTCGCCGGCATCCAGCGCCTCACGGATCCCTTCCTCATGGGTCAGATCGGGCGCGTCCACACGGCGCACGGCGAGCAGACGGCGCTCAGCAGCGGTTTCGATATGCTCGAGGTCCTCTTCGGCGAGCCGGTGGACGAGGTTCTCGGCGAGAAGGGGCTCGGCGACGCCGTCGCCGAGTTCCTCAGCAGCTGGCAGACCGTCATCAATCCGGAGATGGAGTCCGACGAGGCCGACATGCGCGGCCTCATCATCGAGTCGGCCCGGGTGATGACCCAGCGCTTCAACAGCCTGGCGGCGGGCATCATCGACCTGGCCGAGGGCCTGCAGGCGGACGTCCGCGACCAGGTGGACGAGGTGAACCGCCTGCTCGCGGACGTGGCCGAGCTGGACCACCAGATCGGCAGCAGCGAGGTGGGCGAGAGCGCCCGCGGCGACCTGCTGGACGCGCGTCAGATCAAGCTCAATCGGCTGGCCGAGCTGGTGGGCGCCGAGTGGGAGCTGGACGACACCGACCACCTGCAGGTCCGCCTCGGCGGCCGCATCCTCCTGGACCACACCACGTGGCATGGACTCGCCGCCGAGACCCTGGGCGAGACCGACGACCGCACCCGGGGGGCGCGCCTGGTGGCGCTGGACGATCCCAATCCCCTGGCGGCCAGAGGCGGCACGCTGCGCGGCAAGCTGCGGATGATCAACGAGGAGATCCCCGGCCTCATCGAGCAGCTCGACAAGATGGCGGCGACGCTCATCGACAAGGTCAACGCCATCCACCAGGCGGCGTCCGGAAGCACCGGCGGTGGGGTGGACATCTTCGTCGGTACGAACGCCTCCACCATCGCCGTGAGCCGCGTGATCCTCGACAACCACGAGATGCTCTCCCTGAACGGGCAGCTGCCCGGCGGACAGGACATCGGCAGCGCCATCTTTGCCCTGCACACGCAGCCCATCGCGGCGTCCGGCGGTCTCACCATCGAGGGCATGTACTCGACCCTGGTCGGGGACCTGGGCGCGCGCAGCGCCAGCGCCACGCAGATGGAAAACGCCTCCGGTCGGCTTCTCGAGAGCCTGGAGGCGAAGCTGGAATCGCTGACCGGAGTCAGCGTGGACGAGGAACTGACCGACATGATGGTCATCCAGAGCACTTTCCAGGCGGCGTCCCGCGTGCTCGCCGTGGTGGACGAGCTCCTGGAGACGGTCCTGACAATCATCTGAGGAGGCCGGCATGCGCGTCACGCAGAAGATGCGGGTCCAGTCACTGCTGAGCACCATCAACCGCTCCTACGCGCAGATGGCCAGCATGGACCTGCGCCGCCGCATCACCAAGGCCAGCGACGATCCCGGCGGCGCCGAGCAGATGGTGCGACTGCGCGCCCTGCTCGCCCACAACGAGCAGTACCAGCAGAACGTGCAGAGCGCCTCGCGCTGGCTGAACTACACGGATACGGCCCTGGGCAGCCTCTCGGAGAACCTCCGGGACGCGCGCGAGCTCGCCCTGTCCGCGGCGGACGACAGCCAGGGGCTGGAGGGCGTCGCCGAGAGCCTGGATGGCATCATCCAGCAGATGCTCCTCATCGCCAACACCGAGCAGGGCGGCCGCTTCCTCTTCGCCGGCAGCCGCAACAACCTGACGCCCTTCGAACTGGTGGGCTCGGACGCCATCTACCGTGGCGACGAAACGGCGCTCCACGCAGACATCAGCAGCGGCCTGGCACTGCGCTACAACGTCACCGGTGCCGAGTTGTTCATGCCCCAGGAGGCCGACTTCCAGAGCACGCGCGACTGGGATCCCTTGGCCACCTGGAACACGGCCCTGTCGGAGCTGCTGGACGGCACCGGTGTCGCGCCGGGCATGATCCGCATCACGGACGGCGGCGGCACCGTGGCGGTCGTGGACCTGCGGGGCGCCCTGACGCTGGGTGACATGCGGGACCGGATCCAGGCGGCCCTGCCCAACCTGACCGTGAGCCTCGTGGACGGCGAGCGGCTCCAGGTCACCGATACGGCGCATCCCGGTGAAACGCTGCACATCGGGGACGTGCAGGGCGGCACTATGGCCCAGGCGCTCGGTCTCGCGGGCGCCGGCGCCGGCGGCGCCCTGCTCAGCCGGGATCTGGATCCCGCCCTGACCGATGCCACGCCCCTGACCGATCTGCGCAACGTGGCCCTGCCCCTGGGCACCATCGACGTCACCATCGGGAACGCTCCCGAGCCCACGCCGCTGGATCTATCGGGCGCCGTCACGGTGGGGGACCTGCGGACGGCCCTCAACGGCGCTTTTCCCGAGCTTGACGTGGCCATCGCCGGCTCCGGCAACCGGCTGGAGATCCGCAGCCTCGGACTGGTCTCCTTCGCCATCAGCTGCCCCGAGGGCGATGACACGGCGCGCAATCTCGGCCTCGAGGGCAGCGCCGTGCCCAACCGTCCCTTCGGCGTCCTGCTGGACCTCCGCGACGCCGTCCTGGACGAGGACCGCGCCCGGGTCGCTTCCCTGCTCGCCGAGCTGGAGGCGGTCGAGGAGCGGTTCCTGTCGGCGCGCGCGAGCGTCGGCACGCGGCTCAACCTCGCCGAGGACGCGGCGAACGGCCTGGACGCGCGCAACTACGCGCTGACCGAGTCCCTGTCCGATATCGGCGACACCGACATGGCGGAGGCCCTCCTCTACTACGAGAGCGCCGAGGCCATCTACCAGGCGTCCCTCTCGCTGGCGTCAAACATCTACACACTCTCACTGGCCAATTACCTCTAGGCACTACGAGGAGCAGACATGGAACTGATAGGCACGCGTTTCGGCGACTTCCACTACGAGGATAAAGACCTCCTGCGGCTGCCCGAAGGACTGGTGGGCATGCCGCAGCTGACCCGCTTCCTGATCCTCGACTTCGAAGCGGACCTGCCCCTCAAGTGGCTGCAGAGCATCGAGGAGCCCGCGATGGGTTTCCTGGTCGCCGATCCCCGTCTCTTCCAGCCCGATTACTCCCTGCACCTCTCCCGGTGCGACCTGGGCGACATCGCGGTGATGGACCCGGCGGATCTGGTGGTGTTCGTCCTCTGCACCTACAAGGGCGAACTGGAGGAGACGACGGGGAACCTCCTCGGTCCCATCGTCGTCCACGCCGAGTCGCGCGTGGGTCGCCAGATCATCCTCGAGGACCGGGACCTCAGCACCAAGGTTCCTCTCTTCATCGCCGACGCGGCGACCACTGGCGGCAGCCGGCAGGCGGTCGCCGAGCCCCGCGGCTAGGCACGGACGGAAGGAGCCGAAGTGCTGGTACTGAGCCGGAAACGGGATCAGAGCATCATGGTGGGCAACGACGTGCGTATCACCATCGTCGAGGTGCGCGGCGACACGGTGCAGCTGGGGATCGAAGCGCCGCGCAGGGTGGCCATCTACCGGGAAGAGATCTACACGGCCATCCAGAACGCCAACCGCGAGGCCGCGGCCGGTACGGACGATTCGGTCGAGAACCTGGGCCGCCCCAAGCCGCCGTCGGGAACGTGAATCCGATGGGCGCCGGGGCGCAGCGTTACCCGTCAGGCGGCGTCGCGGCCGCGCGCCCGGCGTCGGGTGCCAGCGCGTCGCTTGGTGCCGCCTGGTGGATGCCGGCGTGCCATGGGGGATCCGAAGGGTCCTGCGGACCGATTCGCTTCCGACATTGGAAAAAAGGGTCAAGTTCTTCCCCGTGATGCCGAACTAGGGATTGTGGACCCGGCAGGGAAGCCGGGCCGAGGACGAATGCGGCGGCGCTGCCGCTCCGACGCGGGACGGTCGCCCGAAAAAGCCCAACCGGGCGGATCAAGGAGAAGCGGGAGATGGCATTCCGTATCAATCACAACATCGCGTCGATGAACGCGTACCGGAACCTGGCCCGGAACGACACGGGCCTGACCA
>JAFGBK010000117.1 GCA_016933175.1 Candidatus Krumholzibacteriota bacterium
CGGCCAGGACCGAGTCCTCGCCGATGTGCGCGTAGAGGCTCATGGCCGGGATGGTGGAGAGCCCGTAGTTGGAGGAGAGCACCGTCAGGGGAATCAGCGGGTGATAGACGGTGCAGAGGATCTGGATCGCCTGCCAGGCGTCCTCCTTGGCGGGATCGGCGGCGATTTGGGCGGGCAGATCCTCCAGCATGGCCGCATCGACCAGGAGGCGCGGGTGCCAGTCATCCCAGGCGGGCAGCTCGGCGGCGGCGGGCGCGGCCAGCAGCAGGAGCAGCAGGGCGATGGGTCCCGGTCGTCGGCGCACGGGGCCTGACCTCGCGTCGGAGAGAGGGGAATGCCGGCAACGGCAGGGTCCGCCGGAGGATCCTGCCGCAGTATAATGGTACACCATGCGCGGGTTGCGGCCAAGGGCCGCGGCGGCCGGACGAGCGCGGCGCGGGCGGCCGGCGGGGCGTGGCCGGCCTAGAGATCGGCCTCCAGGCATGTGTCGCAGGCGGGGTCGTCGCAGATCCAGAGCACCTGGCAGCGGTCCAGGGGCAGGCCCTCGGCCTCGATGCCGACGCCCTCGGGGGCCACCACGCGCTTGGCCATGAGCCCGCCGCAGCCGGGACAGACGCGCAGGGCGAAGAAGCAGATGGGGCAGCGCCAGCTGCCGTCGGGCTGCTCCTCCATGGGCGCTTCGCAGAGAGGGCAGTCGCGCCGTCTCTCAGGCGTCCCCATGCTTCCCCGCGAGGCCGATGGCTTCCGCCACGTCCTGCATGCCGGCGATGACGTCGCCGATGAGCTCGGCCAGGTCCACGCCCAGGCGCTCGGCCCCCTTCTCGATGATGGCCCGGTCCACGCCGGCCGCGAAGCGGGCGTCCTTCCACTTCTTGCGGACGGACTTCACCTTGACGTCGTGGACGCTGCCGCTGGGGCGCACCAAGGCCGTGGCGGCCACAAGACCCGTCAGCTCGTCCACGGCATAGAGGACCTTCTCCATGGCGCTCTCGGGTTCGACCTCGCTGCAGATCCCCCAGCCGTGGCTGACGGCGGCGCGGATGATGCCCTCGGGCCAGCCCCGCTCGCGCAGGATCCGCTCCGTCATGGCGCAGTGCTGGTCGGGGTGCTTCTCGTAGTCCAGGTCGTGGACGAGGCCCACGACTCCCCACAGCTCCTCGTCCTCGCCGCGCTTGCGCGCCACGCGCCGCATGACGCCCTCCACGGCCAGGGCGTGCTTGCGCAGGCCGTCGCTCTCGTTGAACTCGCAGAGAAGGCGCCAGGCCTCCTCGCGGCTGGGTCGCGATTCCATGAAGAGACCTCCCTCCGGTCGACCGACCATCATAGCCCACGCGGCACCGCCTGTCACGCGCCGGACGGCGCCGCCGCCCGGCGGGATGGGCGGTATCGCTGGCCGCGCCCCGGCCAGGCGAGCCGCGGCGGGCGGGGGTGACGCCGGGCGCTCGATGGTGTATGGTCCACGGGCCCTCTCTGATCAGGCGCCGAGCCCCTCCCCCCGGCCGAAGGAGCAGATCATGACCGACCAGGAACCGAGCCGCTGCGGAACCTTCGTCTGGCGCGAGATCATGAGCGAGGATCCCGCGCGCACCATCGAGTTCTACACCCGCCTCCTCGGGTGGATCACCGAGGAGACGGACCTGGGCGAGCACGGCACCTACACCGTCTTCAAGGCCGGCGACCGCGCCGTGGCGGGCGCCATGGGCCACGTCGGCCCGAGCCACGTCCCTGCCTACTGGCTGGCCTACGTGTCCGTCGGCGACGTGGACGAGACCGCCGCCCAGGCCGCCGCCAGTGGCGGCGCCGTGCTGGTGCCCGGCATGGACATCCCCGACATGGGCCGCTTCGCCGTGATCCGCGATCCCCAGGGCGCCCACGTCGCCGTCTACGCCCGCGGCGGCGAGGAGTCGCCGGCGCCGCCCGAGCCGGGCGCGGGCGAGTTCTGCTGGGACGAGCTGGCCACCACCGATCCCGAAGCCTCCGTTCCCTTCTATGCGCAGCTCTTCGGCTGGGGGATGAAGAGCGCGGACATGGGCGCTGGCCGCCGGTACTGGACCTACACATCCGGCGGCAGGAGCGCCGCCGGCATGATGGCCATGCCGCCGAACCAACCCTTCCCGCCCTTCTGGCTCAGCTACGTCAGCGTGGCGGACGTGGACGCCACGGCCGCCCGCGCCGGGGAGCTAGGCGGCGTCGTCCGTGTGCCGCCCGCCGACCTTCCCGGCGTCGGGCGCTTCGCCGTCCTGGCCGATCCGCACGGCGCCCTCTTCGGCATCTTCGCGGCGCCGTCCGCGACCTGATCCACGCACGCGCCCGGCGGTCTGCCGCCGGGCGCGCCCCACCACCGGGAGGTCGTTATGCGCCCCCGCCCCCTGACCGCCGACGACCTGTGGGCCATGCCCCGCGTGGGCGCGCCGGCGCCCGATCCCGCCGGCCGCCGTATCGTCGTCCCCGTCACCACCTACGCCATGGAGAAGAACGAGGGCTGGACCCGGCTATGGCTCCTGCCCGCCGACGCGAAGGACGCCGGCGACGGCCGGGCCTCCGACCCGGTCCGCCCCCTGACGCCGGCGGGTGTCTCCTGCACCCAGCCCGCCTGGAGCCCCGACGGCGGCAGCATCTTCTTCGTCCGCGAGCCCGGGGGCGAGCCCGCCGCCGCGGGCGATCCCGCCGGCCGGCCGCGCTTCCCCGGCATGCCCCAGCTCTACCGCCTGCGCCTGGACGGCGGCGAGGCGGAGCGCCTCACGGACCTGCCCCTGGGCGTGGCCGATCCCCGCTGCTTCCCCGACGGCCGCCGCGTCGCCCTCCTGGCGCCGATCCTGGGCGAGGCTCCCGGCCCGGCGGCGACCGCGCGCCGCCTGCGCGAGCGGGAGGCGGATCCCGTCAAGGCCCACGTCACCGAGGACCGCATCTACCGGCACTGGGACCGCTGGCTGACCGACGGCGCCTTCCACCACCTCTTCGTCCTGGACCTGGCGAGCGGCGAGATGCTGGACCTCACGCCCGCCTCGCGGCGCTGGTTCCGCTTCATGGATCCCACGGACAGCTACGACATCGCGCCGGACGGCCGCGAGATCGCCTTCTCGGCGGCCGCGAGCCGGCCGCCCCACGATCCCATCTGGTGGGGCGTCTTCACGGTGCCGGTGCCGCGGCGGCTGGCCGGCGCCCGGCCGCGGGCGCCGCGGGCGCTGACGCGGGGCCACCGGGCCAACGCCGCGCGGCCCCGCTACTCGCCGGACGGGCGCTGGATCCTCTTCGGCATGCAGCGGGAGCTCGACTTCTACGCCGACCGGACGCGGCTCGTGCTCCACGACCGCCGCGGCGGACGGCAGGCCGTCCTCACCGAGGACTGGCCCTTCTCGGCCGACGAGCGCCTGTTCACCCCCGACGGCAAGCGGATCCTCATCGTCACCGAGCGCGAGGGGCGCAGCGCCCTGTTCGAGCTGGACTGGCAGGCCGCACGCCGGCGCCCCGGCGCCGCCGAGCCCCGCGAGCTGCTGCGCGGCGGCACCTTCGGACAGGTCCGCGCCGCGGGCGGGCGGCTCCTGTTCAGCCGCTCCTCGCTGGCCGAGGCGCCCGAGATCTGGCGCTGCGATCCGCGCGGCCGGGGCGCCCGCCGCGTGACGGCCTTCGCGCGCCCGGCCCTGAAGGGGCGCGCCCTCGCCGCCGTGCGCGAGCTGCGCTTTTCCGGCGCTGGTGGGCGCCGCGTGCAGATGTTCCTCCTCTGGCCGCCGGGCGCCAGGCCTCCGCGCCGGGGCGAGCGGCCGCGCCGTCGCCTGCCCCTCCTGCAGCTCGTCCATGGCGGGCCCCACGGCGTCTTCGGCGACCAGTGGCACTGGCGCTGGAACGCCCAGCTCTTCGCGGCGCCGGGCTACCTGACGGCCATGGTCAACTTCCACGGCTCGACCGGCTGGGGCCAGGACTTCGCGGCCTCCATCCTGGGCCGCTGGGGCGACCAGCCCTACGAGGACGTCATGAAGGCCACGGACCTGCTGGTGGAGCGGGGCTGGGCCGATCCCGCGCGCCTGGCGGCCGCCGGCGGCTCCTACGGCGGCTACCTGATGGCCTGGATCGCCTCGCAGACGGACCGCTTCGCCTGCCTGGTCAACCACGCCGGCGTGAGCGACCTGCAGGCGGCCTACGCCTCGGACTGGACACAGGGGCGCCGGCGCTCCATGGGCGGCGAGCCCTGGGAGGACATCGCGGGCATGGACCGCTACAATCCCATGCGCCACGCGCGGGGCTTCACCTCGCCCATGCTCGTGTTGCACGGGGAGCGCGACTACCGCGTGCCCTACACCCAGGGCCTGGAGATCTACAACGTCTACAAGGCCATGGGCCGGCCGGCGCGCCTGGTCGTCTACCCGGACGAGAACCACTGGATCCTCAAGCCGCAGAACAGCCGGCACTGGTACAGCGAGGTCCTGGACTGGCTGGACCGCTGGCTCGCGCGCGGCGGCCGGCGGCAGGGCTAGGGGACGCGGCCGCCGCGGCGACGCCCGTGGCGCCGGTCGCGCCCGGCGGCGCGCGGCTCAGGGCCGCAGGATGAGGCTGCGCAGCTCCGTCATGTCCTCGATGGCCCAGCGGACGCCCTCGCGCCCCAGGCCGCTGTCCTTGACGCCCCCGTAGGGCATGACGTCGGCGCGCCAGCTGGGCACGTCGCCGATGACCACGCCCCCCACCTCCAGCCGGTCCCAGGCCCGGCGGATCTTCGCGATGTCCCGCACGAACAGGCCCGCCTGCAGGCCGTAGCGGCTGTCGTTGACGGCGTCCAGGACGGCGTCGAAGTCCGCGAAGGGGGACAGGACGGCCACGGGCCCGAACGCCTCCTTGCAGGATATCGGCTCGTCGGCCGGCACGTCCGCCAGGAGCGTCGGCTCCACCAGGGCGCCCTCGCGACCGCCGCCCGTGAGCAGCGTCGCGCCGCGCGCGCGGGCCGCGGCGATCCACTCCGCCACGCGCCTGGCGGCGGCCTCCGTGATGAGGGGACCGACGAAGGTGTCCTCCGCCTTCGGATCCCCCACCTTCAGCGCCCGCGCCGCCGCCACCAGCTTCGCGCTGAGGGACTCGTAGACGTCCGCGTGGACGAAGATCCGCTGCACGCTGATGCAGCTCTGGCCCGACTGGCCGAAGGCGCCGAGGGTGATCCGCGCCGCAGCGGCGTCCAGGTCGGCGTCCGCGTCCACGATGCAGGCGGCGTTGCCGCCGAGTTCCAGGACCACCTTCATCTTGCCGGCGCGGGCCTTGAGGGCCCAGCCGGCGTCGGGCGAGCCCGTGAAGGTGAGCAGCTTCAGGCGCGGGTCGCCGCTGAACAGCCCCGCCCCCTCCCGGCGGCAGGGCAGGATGGAGAAGGCGCCCACGGGCAGGTCGCAGCGGGCGAGGACCTCCCCGATGAGCAGCGAGCCCACCGGCGCGAGGCTCGCCGGCTTGAGAACGAAGGGGCAGCCGGCGGCGATGGCCGGCGCCGCCTTGTGAGCCGCCAGATTGAGAGGATAATTGAAGGGCACGATGCAGGAGACGGGACCCACGGGGACGCGGCGCGTGAGGCAGAGGGTGCCCGCGGCGCGCGGCGTGCGGTCCAGGGGCAGGATCTCGCCGCCGATGCGCAGGGCCTCCTCGGCGGCGATGGTGAACGTGTCCACGAGGCGGCCCACCTCGCCGCGGGCTTCCCCGATGGGCTTGCCGACCTCCACGCAGAGAATCTGCGCCAGCTCCTCGGCGCGCTCGGCGAAGGTCCGCGCGCATTGCGACAGCGCCGCCGCCCGCGCATGGGCGGGCAGGGCCGCCATGGCGGGCGCGGCCGCGGCCGCCGCGCCGATGGCGGCGTCGATGGCCGCCTCGTCGGCCAGGGCCACGCGCGTGGCCACCTCGCCGGTGTACTTGTCATGGACCGCCAGGTCGGCGTTGGCCTGGACGGCCTCGCCGGCGAGGTAGTAGGGGTAGCGCTCCTCGAGCATGGCGTTCTCCTTCGTGTCAGGGCCGGCGCCGGGCCGTCCCGCGGCCGTGCCTGCGCCGCGTCGGCTCGCCGGCTCCCGCGAGGATAGCGGGACGCGCGGGCGACGCCAAGGCTGGCCTTGCCCGGCGGAAACCGCTATCCTGCGGGTCCGCCGCGCGGCCCCGCCGGGCGCCGCGGAAATGAAGGAGTGCCATCGTGGAAGAGCCCCGTCCACTCAGCCTGGGACGCGTCGTCGGCTCCGTGGCCGTGCTGGTCTTCGTGGCCGCCTTCACCGTGCTCCTGTTCCGGAGCAGCGAGGCGCCGGCGCCGGGCGGCGCCGACTCCACCGCCGCTTCCTTGCCGGAAGGCGCGGGCGCAGATCCGGGCGGCCGCGCATCCCGGCCCGGCGACAAGACGCCCCGCGGCGGCTCCTGCTACCCGGGCAACGAGTCCACCGCCACGGACATGGATATCCTGGAGTACGTGGAGGCGCGCCTGGCCGACGGGCGGCTGCTCTCGGCGGACGCGGCGACGGGGGTCGTCCGCCTGCCCGCCGCCGAGTGGGAGCGCCTGGACTGGGAGCAGGCCCGCGAGCTGGGCTGGTACGCCATGCGCTACCTGGGGATCACCGGCCACCATGGCGATCACGCCTACCGGGTCCGGTTCGAGACGGTGTCGCCCCCGGCGCGCGTCGCCACCTACAGCCGGCGGGAAGGGCTGCTGCTGCACTGAAGGAGCCATCGGCGCCGGCTTCCCGGCGCCCCACGGACCCGCCAGCGGGAGGTACACGCATGGATCTTCACGCCAGGGGTTTCCAGCGCCGCGTGCACGAGATCCTGGAAATGGCCAGACCGGGCGACCGGGCGAGCCGATTCTTCGACATCTTCATCCTGACCCTGATCGGCCTGAACATCCTGGCCCTCATGCTGGAGACGGTGGGCTCCCTCTACTGGCGGCACTACCACGCCTTCCAGTACTTCGAGGCCGGGTCGGTGATCATCTTCACGGCGGAGTACCTGCTCCGCCTGTGGTCGTGCACGTCCGATCCCAGCTACCGGCATCCCGTGACGGGACGCCTGCGCTACAGCCTGCGCTTCCTGCTGCTCGTGGACCTGCTCGCCATCGCACCCTTCTACATCCCCCTGCTCTTCGGCGGCCTCGACCTGCGCTTCGTGCGAGCCTTCCGCCTCATGCGCATCTTCCGCCTCGTCAAGGTCGGCCGCTATTCGCGTTCCCTGCAGACCCTCGGGCGCGTCCTGCACTCCAAGCGGGAGGAGCTGATCCTCGTCCTGTTCGTCCTGCTGCTGCTGCTCGTCATCAGCTCCTCGTTGCTCTACGAAATCGAGCATCACCACCAGCCGGAAGCCTTCAGCAGCATCCCCGCCACCATGTGGTGGGCGGTGACCACGCTGACGACCGTGGGTTACGGCGACATGTGCCCGGTGACCCCGCTCGGACGCCTCTTCGCCTCGGCGATCGCCATCCTCGGCATCGGGCTGTTCGCGATCCCGGCCGGCATCCTGAGCGCCGGCTTCAGCGAGGAGATGGGCCGCCTGCGCGGCCATGCGGCGGCGCGGGGCGAGGGGGCGGGGAATGCCTCTGACGCCTGAGGAGCGCGCGGCCGGCGGGCGGGATCCCTATCGCACGCCGTGCAGCGGCGTCAGGTGGCGGCGGGCGCGGGCCGCCTGCTGATCTGGATGGCCAGGATCTCCTGCAGGCTGGCGGCGTCCACGGGCTTCGTGAGGTAGTCGTTCATGCCGGACGCCAGGCAGCGCTCGCGGTCGTTCTTCATGGCGTGGGCCGTCATGGCGATCACGGGGACGTCCGGATCCAGGACGCCCGAGCGCGGGTCGCGGATGGCCCGCGTCGCCTCGAAGCCGTCCATGCGCGGCATCTGCACATCCATCAGGACCGCGTCATAGCGCTTCCGTTTCAGGGCCGCGAGTGCCTCGCAGCCATCCGGGACCACGTCCACCTGGTAGCCGAGCCGGTCCAGGTAGTACTGCGCCACGCGCTGGTTGACCCGATTGTCCTCGACGAGCAGGACGCAGGGCTTGCGCGTGGGCCGCGGCGCGGCAGCCAGATCCCCCTGCTTGCAGCGAGTCGGATCCGAGGCTTCGGCAGTGCAGTCCCACGTCAAGCTGGCCAGGCAGTCCCAGAGCTTCGCATGGGTCAGGGGCGCCTTGAGAAGCGTGACCGGGTCCAGTCCCTCGAGACGCGCGGGGTCGTGCCCCTCGGCAAGGGACGCCAGGAGGAGCAGCCGGCAGCCGCGCGCGGCCGCTTCGGACCGGACGGCGGCGGCCAGCGCCAGGGGATCGAAGGTCCCGCGCGCCGACCCCACGATGACCGCGGTGAACGGCGCGCCCGCGGCTGCCGCCCGGCGCAGGGCCGCCAAAGCGGCCCGCTGTGTGCCGGCCGTTTCGGGGAGGCGACCCACATGGAGCAGGGCCTCGCGGAGCGCGGCCTGGTTGTGCACGCAGTCGTGCACCACCAGCAGGCGCTGCCGCCCCGCCGCTGGTGCGGCAGGGCTCGACGCGTCGGCTGCCGCCTCGAACTCAGCGGTGAACCAGAAGGTCGCCCCGCGCCCCAGCTCGCTGCGGACGGCGATCCGGCCTTGCATGAGTTCGGCGAGCTGTCGCGAGATGGCGAGGCCGAGCCCCGTGCCGCCGTGCTTGCGCGTGGTCGAGGCGTCCTCCTGCGTGAAGGGCAGGAAGAGCCGCTCCCGGTTCTCGCGGGCGATTCCCTTGCCGGTATCCGTCACGGCGAAGCGCAGCCGCAACCCGCCGCGCCGCGATCGCCGGCGAGAGACGCGCACGCGCACATTGCCCTCGTTCGTGAACTTGACCGCGTTCCCCACCAGATTCATGAGGATCTGGCGCAGGCGGCCGGGATCTCCGCGCAGCGCGTCGGGTACGTCATGGTCCACGCGGCAGGTCAGGTTCAGGCCTTTCTCCGCGGCGATCGGGGCCAGCACGGCGGCTACCGAGTCCACGACCTCGCGCAGGTCGAAGCGGATGTCCTCGAGCTCCAGCTTGCCCGCCTCGATCTTCGAGAAGTCGAGAATGTCGTTGATCAGCGAGAGCAGCGCGCTGGCGCTGGTGTGGAGCATGTCGCAGTACTCGCGCTGATTCGTCTGGAGCTCGGTGTCCAGCAGCAGCGAGGTCATGCCGATGACGCCGTTCATCGGCGTCCGGATTTCGTGGCTCATGTTGGCCAAGAACTGGCTCTTGGCGCGCGTCGCCGCCTCGGCCGCGTCCTTGGCGCGCAGGAGGGCCCGCTCGGCGCGCTCGCGCTCGACGACCTCCATCTGCAGCTGCTGGTTGGTGCGGGTCAAGTCCGCCGTGCGCTCGCGAACGCGCTGCTCGAAGATGCGGCTGCGGCGCCGCCACATGCCGACACGGTACAGGTGGGCGCTGTAGATCAGCATGGCCAGCAGCGAGACCGCCAGCGTCAGGAACCAGATCTTCTGCCAGAAGGGCGGCGTGACCGTGATGGCCAGCGCGATCCCCTCTTCGTTCCAGATCCCGTCGTTGTTGGCGGCGCGCACGCGCAGGACATAGTCGCCGGGCGGCAGGCTCGTGTAGGTGGCGTGGTGGCGGGTGCCGATCTCGTTCCACTCGCTGTCGAAGCCCTCCAGGAAATAGGCGAACTGGTTCCGGTCCGGCGACGCGAAGTGGAGGGCCGCGAACTCGAAGTCGAGCATGGTGTCGTGGTGGGACAGGACCAGCGCGGTCGTCGCGGCGATGGGGCGCGCGAGCAGCGTGCGCCCCGACTCGTCGGGCCCGACGCCCACCGGCTTGTTGAGGATGCGGAAGTCCGTGATGGCGATGCGGGGCACGTGCGGGTTGTTGTGGATCTCCTGCGGCACGAACCAGTTGAAGCCGCCGATGCCGCCGAAGTAGAGGCGGCCGGCCCGGTCGCGGAAGTAGGCGCCCGCGTTGAACTCGTTGCTCTGCAGGCCGTCGCTGGAGTCGTAGTTGTCGCAGCTGTCGATCTCCGGATCGTAGCGGCACAGGCCGTTGTTCGTGCTGAGCCACAGCCGGTGGCGCGCGTCCTCCACGACGCCGTAGATGAAGTTGTTGGGCAGGCCGTCCTTGGTGGTGATGCGCCGGAAGCTGCCCGCCGCCTCGTCCAGCAGCCGGTTGAGGCCGACGCTGGTGCCGGCCCAGATCCGCCCGCGGCTGTCCTCGCGCACGCACATGACCACGTTGCTGCTGATGCTCTGCAGGCGCTCGGGATCGTTGCGGAAACAGCGCAGCCGGCCGCTGTCGGGTTCGTAGAGGGCCAGCCCCTCGCGCCAGGTGCCCAGCCACAGGCGATGGCGCGAGTCCTCGAAGATGTTGTAGACGGCGCCGCCGTCCACGTCCAGCTCGCCGGCGGCGATGCGCACGCGCTGGAAGGCGTCCGCGTCCGGATCGTAGGTGACGAGGCCGTCGCCCGTGGCCAGCCAGATCCGGCCGCGGTGATCCTCGCAGATGTCCGTGACATAGGCGCTGGACAGGCCCGTCGAATCGTCCGCGTCCGCGACGAAGCGATGAAAGACACCAGTGTCGGGATCGAAGCGGTTGAGGAACTTCTTGGTCCCGCCGACCCACAGCCGGCCCCGGCGGTCCACGGCCATGGCCGCGATGTCGTCTTGCTCGAGGGTCGTCGAGTCCGCGGGATCGTGCCGGTAGACCGTATTGGCGCCCGTGGCGGGATCGAAGAGGTCGAGGCCCTCCGAGGTGGCGACCCAGATGCGGCCGTCAGGCGCCTCGGCGAAGCGCCAGACGCAGTTATGGCTGAGACTGGTCACGTCGCCCGGCAGGTTGCGGACCAGCCCGAACTGCTTGGCCTCGCCGTCCAGCAGGCTCGCGCCGTCCACGGTGCCGGCCCAGACGACGCCGGTGGCGTCCACCAGGACGGACAGCAGATCGTCGGACAGGAGGCTGCCCCGCATCCCGGCATGGCGGCGGAAGTGGTGGAAGGTATCACGGCCGGCGGGCAGCAGGTCCAGGCCGCTGGCGCTGGTGGCGACCCAGAGGGCGCCGTCGGCGGCGGCCCAGAGGTCGACGATGGTTCCGCCGGCACAGCTCGCGGGATCCTCCGGATCGTGGCGGAAGCCGGTGAAGGCGTCGCGCGAGGGCTCGTAGCGGCTCAGGCCCTCGCTCGTGCCGGCCCAGAGGGTGCCGTCGGGCGACTCGGCCAGGCACTGGACATGATCGCCGATGAGACTGCTCTCGTCGCCGTCCGCATGGACGTAGCGTCGGAAGGCGGTCGTGCCGGGCGCGAGGCGGCAGAGGCCGGCGTCGGTGGCCGCCCAGACGGCGCCGTCGGCGGCGATCATGACATCGTTGACCGTATCGTCAGCCAGGGAGGTCGCGTCGGCCGGGTCGTGGCGCAAGGCCTCGCAGCGCCGCGTGCGGGGATCGAAGCGGAGCAGGCCGGCGCGCTCGGACGCCAGCCAGATCGGGCCCCGCCCAGCGACGGCGATGCCGTTGATGGTCGTGGCGCCGGCCGTGACGCTCGAGTCGGCGTCGCAGCGATAACGCGTGAAGCGATCCGTCACGTGGTCGAGGCGGCAGAAGCCGCCGCCCTCGGTGCCGATCCACAGGTCGCCGGCGGCGTCCTCGGCCAGGCAGAGAATGCCGTTCTCGCTGAGGGTCGTGGAATCGTCGGGATCGGCGCGGAAGATGGTGAAGCCGTTGCCGTCGTAGCGGTTCAGGCCGTCCCAGGTGCCCAGCCAGAGGAAGCCGCGGCTGTCCTGGAGCATGCAGGTCACCGAACTCTGGGAGAGGCCCGATTCCAGGTCCAGGTTGCGGAAGCGAGCGACGGCGTTCGGATTGGCGAAGGCAACGGCGGGCAGGGCCACCAGGCTGGCGAGGATCCACGCGTGCGCCACACGCGGACAGGCGCGCTTGAAGCTAGCGAGGAACGCCATGGCCTCCGTTCCGGCCTCGTTCGGGCAGGGTCATGTGATTGCGACCGCGGCAAGTCTCACCGTTGTTATCGGCACGAGGGGACGGAGCTTTCGCTTATTCGCACCTCCGTGTCACGAGAGCCGCCCTTTCACCGCAAGGGGCTACAAACAGGCGACTTGGCAGGTTTGGCGGAGCGTTTCCATCCGGCGGGCCGGCAGACGGGGAGACCGCTGTAAGATGCAGGTGAATGCGGCCACCGGATTCGCGGCCGTGGGGATTTCCCCGCGTTCCGGGCCTGGCCGACGCGGGTGTGACAATCGGCGCAGAGGATGATCGCTAGAAGCTGAACATCAGGCTCGGTTCCCGCCAGCAAAGCTACGCCGACCACCCCACTGAGGCGGCCGGCGAGAAGTGAAAGCCTTCTGGAAACGAGGAGCCACCAGAAC
>JAFGBK010000118.1 GCA_016933175.1 Candidatus Krumholzibacteriota bacterium
GAACATCTGGTTGGAGATGGCGGCGAAGTCCTCGTCGATCATGCCGTCGCCGTCGTCGTCGATGCCGTTGAGGGGATCCTCGTCGATCGATCCGTCGTTGTCGTCGTCGGCCGCCGGCGAGGGCCGGCGGTTGCCGCCGCGGGACCCCTCGAAGGTGCGGTAGATGGTGTAGATGGGCTCGATGCCGGGGCGGAACTCCCAACTGCCCGCGCTCGTGGTGCTCACGCGCGGGATGCCCGACACGCGGGCGCCGCACCAGAGGCCGGCGGACCAGAGGTACTCGACCCCGCTGCCGGCCGGCCACTGGGCCGAGGGCGACTCGGACATGGGCCAGTTCCAGGTGGGATAGGAACCGAAGACACCGAAGTTCGTGATGTTCATCTGCAGCTCGCCCACGTTGTGGACGAAGTCGCCGTCCAGGGTCATGGTGCCCAGGAAACCACGCGGCATCTGGCCGGTCGGCGGCGGTTCTGAGTGCGCCCAGGCCGGAGCCGTCAGGGTCGCCAGGAACATCGCGGCGAGAAGGGCCGCTGGCCACGGCCGTCGTCGTGTCGCGTGTGGGGTTCGCATCGCTCCGTCCTTTCTCGTCACTCAGAGCTCCTGAACTAGAACTGGAAGCCGAAGCCGATCCGGAAGACCCGGTGCGGCAGGTAGACGCGAGGATCGTCCACGGGATGGAACTCGTCCTCTCCGTCGCCGTCCAAGTCGGCCAGGTAGGCGCCGCCGTAGTTGCCCGTCTCGGTGAGGTAGAACATGTAGGCGTCCTGCGCGTAGCGCAGGGCGGGGAAGATGCCCGGCGACGGCTCGCCGATCTGGTCCTGGTCGAGGAGGTTGCGCCCGTCGAAGAAGAGCGTCAGGTTCTGCCCCCAGACGTTGAAGCGCTTGTCCGCCTGCAGCGAGAGGCTGTGCGTGGCGGGCAGGCGCTGGGAGTTCTCGAGCTCCGGGTCCTGCCGCCGGACATAGCGATAGGCGGGCGTGTAGGGGAATCCGCTGCCGTAGTCGTAGATGATCGAGCCGCCCCAGCTGCCGGGATCCTGAATCCGCAGCTGCACGCTGAGGCTGTGGCGCTGGTCCCAGTTGAGGGGCAGCTCGCTGGTGGGCAGATGGGTCAGACCGGCCGCCGTGACGCCGAAGTTGGCGTCCGAGGCCACGCCGTCGGCGAAGCTGAAGGTGTAGGCGACCTGGTAGCTGTAGTTGTCCGCGAACTCGCGCGTCAGCGTCAGCTCGAGGCCGCGCGCCGACGCGTAGGCGCGGTTGATGTAGCGGTAGTACTGGGTGCCGCTGATGGTGTCGATGGCCGCGGTCGTCGTGATCAGGTCGTAGATGTCCTTGTAGAAGAGCGCGAAGTCGCCCACCACGTGCTGGCTGAACTGGTGCTTGACGCCGGCCTGGTAGGAGATGGTGATCTCCGGCTGCAGGTCCGGGTTGCCCAGCGTGCCCGTGCCGGCGTTCGGATCCTGGGTCCGGAAGAGGAAGTTGTTGGACGGGGCCTGGATGAAACGGCCGTAGTGGAAGTGGAACACGTCGCGGTCCGTGATCGGGAAAGCCAGGCCCAGCCGCGGGCTCAGCGCGTGCTTGTACCGTTCGATGGTCGGGTTCACGCCCTCCGAGCGCAGCAGGATCTCCACGCCGTTGCCCGGGCTGAACAGGTCGTAGCGCAGTCCCGCGTTGACGACCATGCCGCGGTACTCCCACCGGTCCTGGGCGTAGAAGGCGGCCATGGGCGCGAAGTTGTGGAAGTCGTTCGCGCTGAGCCCCTGGGCCGTGCCGATCACGCGGCCCGTCTGGTCGTCCGTCAGGGTGCGGATCTGGCCCGGGTAGGTGATGGCGTTGTTCTTCATGTCGTTGTACTGCGCCAGGAACCCCGTCTTGACGCGGTGGCCGGGCCAGCGGTTGCTCGTCAGGTCGAACTTGAGGATGTAGCTGATCGAGTGCCGGTCGAAGTACTGCGGGTAGTCGTAGCAGGTGGCCAGGAAAGGATTATCCGGATCGCTGTAGAAGACGCGCGGCGTGATGCTGCGCTGGGTGGCGCCATTGTGCAGCGTCGCCGGCGTGCCGGCCGTCAGGTACTCGTAGGGTTCCTTGTCGCCCACGGCCGTGAAGCGCTGGAAGTCCAGGCGGGTCAGGGCCAGCTTGTAGAAGACGTCGTCGCTGATGGTGTGCGTGGTGATGAACTTCATGCTGTTGGTGAAGTTGTCCGACGTGGGCGTGTGCTCCGCCGAGTTGTAGTAGGTCTGGGAGGAGTCGCTGCGGATGTAGCTCCAGCGGCTCAGGCCGTCCACGTAGCCGTCGAAGAGCTCGTCCGTCAGGCAGAGGAACTCGTTGCCGGAGCGCGCGCTCTTGACGAGCATCGCGTCCGCCACCTCGTAGACCGACTGGTCGCTCCCCGAGGGCTTGTACTTGATGAGCACCTTCAGGAAGTCGTTGGGCATGCCGAGGTCCTGCTGGCGCTTGTTGGGCAGGTAGTAATCCTCGTACCAGGGTCCGTCCAGGACCTCGATCGTGCCGCGCACGACGTGGAAGAAGAACGAGCCGCCGGTGTTGCTCTCGCCCGACAACTCCAGGCGCTCGAAGATGTGGATGCGGTTGACGTACCCTTCCTGGTTCCAGTTGTGGATGTAAGGATCGTTCTTGGTCCAGTTGAGGTTGGTCTCCAGGTTGAACTTGAGGTTGGGATTCGCCCGCCAGGTGATCTTGTTCTGCACGTTGAGCGAGTTGGCGGCGCGGTCCTTCCACTTGAGGAATCCGTTGAGATAGGACCACTCCTCGCGCTGGTCGAGGGTCAGGTTCTCGCCATCCTGGAAAGTGCCCTCGAAGGAGAGGAAGTAGCGCAGGTCGTCGTGGATCAGCGGGCCGCCCACGCCGATGGCGAGGCGATCGTAGTTGGTGTAGGTCTTGTCCTGGCGGCCGTAGTCGTCGGTGGTGTAGCGGATGGAACCCTCGAACTGGGATCCGCCCTCGCGCGTGACGATGTTGAAGACCGCGGACTGGGCGTTGCCGTACTCGGCGTCCATGCCGCCGATGACGGCGTCCGAGTTGGCGACGGCCACGTTGGACACCTGCACCGAGCCGCCCAGCGGATCGTTGACGGGCACGCCGTCGATCATCATCGAGACCTCGCCCGAGCGGCCGCCGCGGACGTAGAGGTCGCCACCGCGCATGGTGATGCCGGCCTCGAGGGCCATGGCCTCCTGCACGTTGTCCACGGCGAAGGCGTTCAGGTCCTCCTGCCCCTTGGACTTCTTCACCTCCGAGCTCTTGACGTCCACCGTGGGCGCCTCGCCCTCCACCAGCATCACGTCGAGCTCCAGGGCCACGCTCGGCTTCAGCGCGAAGTCGACGATGACGTCGCCATCGGCCGCCACGGCGATCCCCTCGCGCAGCGCGGACTCGTAGCCCATGTAGGTGACACGCAGGTTGTAGCTGCCGGCGGGCACGACGATGGTGTAGGTGCCGTCCTCGAGCGTCATGGCGCCGAAGTTCGTCCCCTCCACCACCACGTTGGCGTAGGCCAGCGGATCGCCGGTTTCGGCGTTGGCGACCAGGCCGCGGATGGTGCCGATGCGCGGCACGTCCTGCGCGGAAGCGGCGGTGGCCAGGAGAAGCAGCAGCAGGCACGAAACGGAGGTGAGACCTTTACGGGTCATGCCGATCCCCTTCTCTGAGGGCCTTTGCATTTCGCGGGCGCGGGTGGCTCGTCCTCGGGCACGATGGCCTACAACCCCCCATCCAGATATCCGAGGTGGGGACGCAACACCCCTGCGACGCATCGCCCATGAGTAGACGCGATTGGGGAAAGTCCAACCAGGACGCAGGTAATTTACGGACGTTCAAGCAGTTGAGTCAAGGCTTTCTTGGCGCATTGCAAGCACGCAGGCGGCGCCGCGGCGCGCTCCCGGCGGCACCGGCGGCGGCTCGTCGCGCCGGCACTCGGCGAGCGCCGCCGGGCAGCGCGGGTGGAAGGCGCAGCCGGACGGCAGGGCCGCGGCGCTGGGCGGCTCGCCCGCCAGGGGCGGGTGGGGGACGCCGCCGGGCTCCGGCAAGGGCACGGCCGCCAGGAGGGCCCGCGTGTAGGGATGCCGGGGCGTGGCGAAGAGCTCGTCCGCCGGGGCCGTCTCGACGACGCGTCCCAGATACATGACGGCCACGCGATCGCTGACCTGGCGCACGACACCCAGGTCGTGGCTGATGACCAGCAGGGCGAGGCCCAACCGGCGGCGTAATTCCCCCAGCAGGTTGAGGATCTGCGCCTGCACCGAGACGTCCAGGGCGCTGACGGGCTCGTCGGCGACCAGCAGCTCGGGCTCCAGGGCCAGGGCCCGGGCGATGCCCACGCGCTGGCGCTGCCCCCCCGACAGGGCGTGGGGGTGGCGCGCGGACAGGGTCGGATCCAGGCCGACGGTCTCCAGCAGCGTGTCCACGCGGCGGCGAAGGACCGCTCCCCGGACCAGGCGATGGATGCGCAGGGGCTCGGCGACGATGGCCCCCACGCGCAGGCGGGGATCCAGGGAGGCGTGGGGATCCTGGAAGACCACCTGCAGGCGCCGCCGCACCGGGCGCAGCGCCCGCGCGGAGAGCCGCGTCAGCTCGGCGCCGTCGAAGCGCACGCTGCCGGCGTCGGGGCGCTCCAGGGCGAGCACGCAGCGCGCGAGCGTGGTCTTGCCGCAGCCCGATTCCCCCACCAGGCCCAGGCACTCCCCCCGCTCCAGGTCCAGGTCCACTCCCCGCAATGCGGCCAGCCAGCCCCGCCGCCGCCCGAGGGCGCCGCCGGCCAGGGGATAGCGCCGGACCAGCCCGCGCACCGCCAGCAGCGGCGTGGTGCTCACGGCGCCTCCTTCCAGCAGCGCAGGGCGCGGCCGCCGCCGAGATCGCGGAGCGCCTGAGCGGCGCCGCAGGCGTCCTCGGCCAGGGGACAGCGGTCGCGGAAGCGGCAGCCGGCCGGCCAGAGGCCGGGGCGCGGCACCGTGCCGGGTATGGCCGCCAGGGCGCGCGGCGGCCGGTCGGGCCGCGGCAGGCTGGCCAGCAATCCGCGCGTGTAGGGATGGCGCGGCGCGGCGAAGAGGTCCACCACCGGCGCCGCCTCCACCACCTGCCCCGCGTACATGACCAGCACCCGCCCGGCAGCCTGGGCCACCACGCCCAGATCGTGAGTGATGAGCAGCAGGGCCAGGCCCCTGCGCTCGCGCAGCTCCCGCAGCTTGGCCAGGACCTGGGCCTGGACCGTCACGTCCAGGGCCGTGGTCGGCTCGTCCGCGACGAGCAGGTCCGGATCGCCGGCCAGGGCGATGGCGATCATGACCCGCTGGCGCAGGCCGCCGCTCAGCTCGTGGGGATAGCTGCCCAGGCGCGCCGCCGGCTCGGGCACCCCCACCTCGGCCAGGAGAGACGCGGCCCGCTCCCGCGCCTCGCGCCGGCCGAGGCGGCCCCGCCGGCGCAGGGCCTCCGTGATCTGGAGGCCCACGTGGAGGACGGGATTGAGGCTGGTCATGGGCTCCTGGAAGATCATGGCCATCTCGATGCCGCGCAGGCGGCGGCGCTCGCGCTCCGGCAGGGTCGCCAGCTCGCGGCCGCCGAGGCGCAGGCTGCCGCCGAGCAGGCGCGCGGCGCGTGGCAGCAAGCCCATGATCGCCAGGGCCGTGAGGGTCTTGCCGCAGCCCGACTCCCCCACCAGGCAGAGGGTCCCGCCGGGCGGCAGGTCGAGGGAAACGCCGTCCACGGCGGCCAGATGGCCGTCGCCATGGGGAAAGCCCACGCGCAGGTCCGCCACGTGAAGCAGGCTCGCGTCCGCGCCGCGGGCCGTCGTTCCCTCAGACGTCGAGCCAGTCAAGGTCGAACTCCTCGGCGAAGGCCGCCGCCAACCGCTCGCGCAGGACGGCCTGATCGGACAGTGAGGGCACCAGCTCGCCCAGGGCCGCGGCCCGCGCGGCCAGGGACGCGCGCAGTCGCTCGCGGGCCGGCGCCGGCAGGGGCAGCACCTCGGCCAGGCGCCGGTGGGCCGTGCCCAGGAGCAGGGAGCCGTGCTGCAGGAAGGCGCGGCGCCCGCGGCGCTGGGCGCTGCCGGCCAGCTTGCGGCCGTCGGCCTCGAGCTCGGCCAGGCCGGGGCTGGCGAAGCAGGGCGTGGGGCTGCGGGGATCCAGCTCGGCGGCGGGGGCGGGGCGGGTCAGTTCGGCCGCGACGCCGCAGGCGGCGTAGAAGCGGACCAGGGCGCGGCCGATGCGCCGGTGGGTCTCGGCCAGGCCTCCGGCGAAGGGACCGGTCAGGGGCGCGGCCACGGCGTAGGTGATCTCCTCGGCGTGGAGCACGGCCCGGCCGCCGGTGGGGCGATGGACCCAGCCCCAGCCGCGCGCGGCCAGGGCTGTCAGGTCCAGGGCGGACGCGGGATCCTGGTGAACGCCCAGGGACACGGTCCAGGGCGACCAGGCGTACAGGCGCAGCGTGGGCTCGCCGCGGCCGGCTTCCAGGGCGTCGAAGAGGGTGCGATCCACGCGCATGTTCTCCCCGCCATCGGCGGCCCCGTCCAGGCGGAGGCGCCAGCGCCGCGGGGCGGCCAGGATCAGCCCTCCGCCGGCGGCTGGACCACGCGCAGCTCCTTGGCGGCGCGCGCCTCGTCCAGGCGGCCCACGGGCGTCGTGTGCGGGGCGGTCCGGAGGAGTTCGGGATCCGTCTCGGCCTCGCGCACGATCTGCGCCATGGCGTCCACGAAGCGGTCCAGGCTCTCCTTGGTCTCCGTCTCCGTGGGCTCGATCATCAGCGCCTCGGGCACGATGAGCGGGAAGTAGACCGTCGGCGCGTGGATGCCGAAGTCCAGCAGGCGCTTGGCGACGTCCAGGGTGCGCACGCCGTGCTTCTTCAGCGGCCGTCCGCTGGCGACGAACTCGTGCATGCACAGGCCGTCGTGGGGCACCTCGACCAGATCGCGCAGCCGCGCCTGCAGGTAGTTGGCGTTGAGCACGGCGCCGGCGCTGATGTCGGCCAGGCCGTCGCCCCCGTAGCGAAGGATGTAGGCCAGGGCGCGCACCAGCATGGCGAAGTTGCCGTGGCGGCCGTGGACGTCGCCGATGGACCGCGGCGCGCGGGAGGCCGTGAAGCGCTCGCCGTCGCGGCGCACGCGCAGGCCCGGCAGGTAGTCGGCGAGGGCGGCCGTCACCGCCACGGGGCCGGAGCCCGGACCGCCGCCGCCGTGGGGCGTGGCGAAGGTCTTGTGCAGGTTGAGGTGCATGACGTCGAAGCCGAGCTCGGCCGGCCGCACGCGCCCCACCAGGGCGTTCATGTTGGCGCCGTCCATGTAGAGGAGGGCCCCGGCGCCGTGCACCAGCTCGGCGATGCGCAGGATGTCCGTCTCGAAGAGGCCGAGGGTGTTGGGATTGGTCAGCATCACGGCCGCCGTGTCGGGACCCACGGCCGCCGCGAGGGCGGCCAGGTCCACCAGGCCCCGCGCATCGGAGGGCACCGTGCGCACGCCGAGGCCCGCCATGACGACGCTGGCGGGGTTCGTCCCGTGGGCGCTGTCGGGGATCAGCACCTCGCGCCGCGCGGCGCCGTGGTCCTCGTGCCAGCGGCGGGCGATGCGCATGCCGACGAACTCGCCCTGGGCGCCGGCGGCGGGCTGCAGGGTCGCCGCGGCGAAGCCCGTGATGGCCTTGAGGGCCTCCTCCAGCCGCCACATGAGCTCCAGGTTTCCCTGCACCGTCTGGGCGCACTGGTCCGGATGGCTGGCGGCGAAGCCGGGCAGCCGGGCCAGCTCCTCGTTCAGCACGGGGTTGTACTTCATCGTGCAGGAGCCGAGCGGGTAAAAGCCGCTGACGATGGAGTGGTTGAGCTTGGAGAGGGCCACGAAGTGGCGCATGACGTCCAGCTCGCTCAGGGCGGGCAGGCCCACGGGGCCCCGGCGGCGCTTGGCCGCGTCCAGGCGGGGGGCGGCCGGCGGGGCGCCGGCGGGCAGGCGGTAGCCCGGACGGCCGGGGCGGCTCTTGTCGAAGAGGGTCGCGCTCATGGGGCCACGCTCCCGAGGAAGTCCGCGAAGCGGTCGAGGTCGGCCTTCGTGTGCTTCTCCGACACGCAGACCAGCAGGCTCCTGTCGCCCAGCGCCGGGAAGTCGTCGCCGAGGGGCAGCCCGGCGTGCAGGCCCCGCTCGCGGCCGGTGGCCAGCAGGTCCGCGGCCGGCACCGGCGCCTGGACGACGAACTCCTGGTAGATGTCGCCGGCGAAGGGCAGGCGGTAGCCGGGCAGGGCGGCGATGCGGTCCGCCAGGTACGCGGCGCGCGAAGCCAGCCCTCCGGCCAGCTCCGCCAGGCCCGCCTCGCCCAGGGCCGCCAGGTAGACCGTCGCCGCCAGGGCCATGAGGCCCTGGTTCGTGCAGATGTTGCTGGTGGCCTTCTCGCGGCGGATGTGCTGCTCGCGCGTCTGCAGGGTCAGCACGTAGCCGGCCCGGCCCTTGGCGTCGGCGGTGGCGCCGGCCAGGCGGCCGGGCAGGCGGCGCAGGTGGGCCTGGTTGACGCCGATGACGCCCAGCAGCGGTCCGCCGAAGCTCATGGGCAGGCCCAGGGTCTGGCCCTCGGCCGTCACGACGTCGGCGCCCAGGCGCCCCGGCGCCTCGACGAGGGCCAGGCTCGTGAGCTCGCCGTGGACGCACAGCAGCGCGCCCGTCGCCTTGGCCACCGGCGCCAGGGCCGCCAGGTCCTCCACCACGCCGAAGTGATTGGGGCTCTGCACGGCGACGGCGGCCGTGTCCCCGTCCACGGCGTCCGCCAGGGCCGCGGCATCCACCTCGCCCCGCGCGTTCCAGGGCACGGTGATCAGCTCGTAGCCCTGTCCCGCCGTGTAGGTCTCGATGACGCGGCGGGCGGCGGGCTGGAGGCTGGCCGGCAGGACCAGCTTGTTGCGGCGCGTGGCGCTGCCCGCCAGGAGCAGGGCCTCGGCCAGGGCGCTGGCGCCGTCGTAGAGGGAGGCGTTGGCCGCGTCCATCCCCGTCAGGCGCGCCATGAGGGTCTGGAACTCGAAGATGACCTGCAGGGTGCCCTGGGAGACCTCGGGCTGGTAGGGCGTGTAGGCCGAGTAGAACTCGGGCCGGCACAGGACGGCGCCCACCACGGCCGGCGTGATGCGGTCGTAGACGCCCCCGCCCAGGAAGCTCAGGCCCATGCCGGCCGGCGCGTTGCGGTCCGCCAGCGCGCGCAGCGTCCGCGCGACCTCGTGCTCGCTCAGGCCCGGCGCCAGGTCGAGCTCGCCGCGGAGGCGGCAGGCCTCGGGCACGCTCGCGAAGAGGTCCGCGACCGCGCCGACGCCGACGGCGCCGAGCATCGCGCGGATCTCGTCCTCGGTGTGGGGCACGTGGCCGCGCATCTACTCACCCACCATCGCCAGGTAGGCGTCGCGGTCCATGAGGCCATCGAGCTGGCCGGCGTCGGCCAGCCTGATCTCCACCAGCCAGCCGTCGCTGAAGGGCGACTGGTTGACGGTCTCGGGCGCGCCGTCAAGATCCTCGTTGACCGCGATGACCTCGCCGTCGGCGGGCGCGAAGACCTCCTCGACGCTCTTGACGGCCTCGATGCTGGCGAAGGGCTCGTCCTGCTTGAGCTGCGCGCCGACCGCGGGCAACTCCACGAAGATGATGTCGCCGAGCTCACCCTGCGCGTAGTCGGTGATGCCCACCCGAGCGGTGTCGCCCTCGGCGGCGATCCATTCGTGGTTCCTGGTGTAGCGATAGGTCTCGGGGTAGTCGCTCACGCTGCACTCCTTTCGCCGGCTCAGGCACGCAGGGCCGGCTGCGAGTAGAAGGGAAGCTTCTCGACGGTGAGGGGCGCGCGCTGGCCGCGGATCTCCACCGCCAGGGGCTCCTTGCGCAGGCCGCGCCGCACGAGCGCCAGGCCCAGGCTGCGCTCCAGCGAGGGGGCGAAGGTGCCGCTGGTGACCTGGCCCACGGTCTCGTCCGCCAGCGTCACCGGGTAGCCGTGGCGCGCGATCTTCCGCTCCGCGAGGGAGAAGCCCAGCAGCCGGCGCGCCCGCGGGTCCTCCTTGCGGCGCACGAGGGCCTCGCGGCCGATGAAGTCGCCCTTGTCCAGCTTGACCAGCCAGGCGAGGCCGGCCTCGAAGGGATCGGTCTGCTCGTCCAGCTCGTTGCCGTAGAGGCTGTAGGAGGCCTCGAAGCGCAGGGTGTCGCGGGCGCCGAGTCCCGCGGGCTTGAGGCCGCGCGGCGCGCCCGCCGCCATGAGCGCCCGCGCCACGCTCTCGGCGTGGCGGCCCGGCAGGTAGATCTCGAAGCCCAGCTCGCCCGTGTAGCCCGTGCGGCTGACGATGGCCGGCTCGCCCTCGATCATGGTCTCGAAGAAGGCATAGAAATCCAGGGCGCGGATGCGGCCGGCCTCGCCGGCGAAGAGGGGGCAGTCGACGAGGATGTCGCGGCTGCGCGGCCCCTGCAGGGCGAGCTGCGCGAAGTCGGGGGAGGCGTCGCGCACCGTCAGCGTGCCGCCGAGCTGGCGCTGGGTCCAGGCGGCCATCTTGTCGGCGTTGGCGCCGTTGACCACCAGCATGAAGCGCTCCTCGTGCAGGCGGTAGACGAGCAGGTCGTCGAGGATGCCGCCGTCCTCCTTGCACGCGACGGTGTAGAGGACCTGCCCGTCGTCCAGGCGCGCGCACTCGTTGCTGACCAGGCGGTCGACGCCCGCCAGGGCGCCGGGGCCTTCCACCATGATCTCGCCCATGTGGCTGACATCGAAGAGGCCGGCGGCGCCGCGCACGCAGCGGTGCTCATCGATGAGGCCGCTGAACTGGACGGGCAGGCTCCAGCCCGCGAAGTCGACCATCTTGCCGCCCTGCTCCAGGTGCCAGCCGTACAGCGGGGTCTGCTTCAGGTCCTTCGTGGCATTACCTCCGTGGATCGAGCGGTGCCGGTGGGCCGGGGGCTCGGTCGCCGCGCAGGATGGCGCCCGTATGGCTGCGTTCGCAGGCGGCCAGGCCGGCGAGCGGGCCGGCGAAGAGGAGCTCGCCGCCCTCGGGTCCGCCATCGGGTCCCAGGTCGACGATGAAGTCCGCCTCCCGGATGATGTCGGGATTGTGCTCGATAATAATAACGGTGTGTCCCTTGTCAACCAGCCGCTGGAGGATGCGCATGAGGGTCTTCACATCCTCGCAATGAAGGCCCGTGCTGGGCTCGTCCAGGATGTAGAGCGTCCGTGCGCTGCCCTGCCGGCTCAGCTCCTTGGCCAGCTTCAGGCGCTGGGCCTCGCCGCCGGAGAGGGTGAGGGCGCTCTGTCCCAGGCGCAGGTAGCCCAGGCCGACCTCGGCCAGGCCCGCCAGGGCCTGGCGCACGCGCGGGATCTCGGCGAAGTGCGCGCGCGCCTGGTCCACGGTCATCTCCAGGATCTCGGCGATGTTGCGCCCGCGGTAGTGGATCTCCAGGGTCTCGCGGTTGAAGCGGCGGCCGCGGCAGGACTCGCAGGGCACGTAGGCCGGCGGCAGGAAGTGCAGGACGACCTTGCGCTGGCCGTCCCCCTGGCAGGTCTCGCAGCGCCCGCCCTTGACGTTGAAGCTGAAGCGGCCCGGCCCGTAGCCGCGCACGCGGCTCTCGGGCAGGGTCGCGAAGAGCTGGCGCACGGGCGTCCAGAGGCCGGAGTAGGTGGCCGGATTGCTGCGCGGCGAGCGGCCGATCGGCGCCTGGTCCACGTGCACGACGGCGCCCAGGTGCTCGGCGCCGCGGACGGCGGCGCAATCGCCCCGCGGCCCCTGGAAGCCGTGGCGCGCCGCGGCCAGGTGCGTGTAGAGGATGTCGTGGACGAGGCTGCTCTTGCCGCTGCCCGAGACGCCGGTGACGCAGACGAGGCTGCCCAGGGGCAGGCGCAGGTCGAAGCCGCGCAGGTTGTGCTGGCGCGCGCCGATCACCTCGAGGACGGCGCCGTTGCCGGGCCGCGGGGCGCGCGCCGGCGGCGGTGCGCCGGCCAGGAGGCAGCGGCCCGTGGGGCTGGCGGCATCGGCGCGGATGGCGTCCGGTGTCCCGGTGGCCACCACGCGCCCGCCGTGCTCGCCGGCGCCGGGTCCCAGGTCGACGATCCAGTCGGCCGCCTCGATGGTCTCCCGGTCGTGCTCGACGACCAGCACCGTGTTGCCGCGGTCCCTGAGCTCGCGCAAGGCGGTCAGCAGGGCGCGCTGGTCGCGCGGGTGCAGGCCGATGGAGGGCTCGTCGAGGATGTAGAGGACGCCCGTCATGGCGGCCCCTAGCTGCTCGGCCAGGGCCAGGCGCTGGCGCTCGCCGCCTGAGAGGGTGGCGGCGGGGCGGTCGAGGCTCAGGTAGCCCAGGCCGACGCGGTCCAGGAAGGCCACGCGGGTCTCGATCTCCGGCAGGATCTCCGCCGCGACCTGGCGGCGCGGGCCGGTGAGGGCGAGCCCGGCGAGGAAGGCGCTCAGCTCGCGCACCGAGAGGGCCGAAGCGGCGGCGAAGTCGAGTCCCCCGACACGGACGCGCAGGGCCTCGGCGCTCAGGCGGCCGCCGCCGCAGGCCGGGCAGGTCTCCTCCCCCATGGACCGCTCGATGAGACGGCGCACCGCGGGGCGGGCCGTGTCGCGGTAGCGGCGCTCGAGGTAGGGCACGAGCCCCTCGAAGCCGCCCTCCTCGCCGTGGAGGACGAGACGCCGCTGCGCCGCGGTCAGGGCGTCCAGGGGCGTCGCCAGGTCGAAGCCGCGCTCGGCGCCCAGCTCGGCCAGGCGCGCGCGGAGGCGGGCGCCGCGCGTGCCGCGCAGGTAGGGCAGGGCGGCCAGGCCCCCGGCGGCCTCGGCCACCA
Source organism: Candidatus Krumholzibacteriota bacterium (assembly GCA_016933175.1). GTDB lineage: Bacteria > Krumholzibacteriota > Krumholzibacteriia > JACNKJ01 > JACNKJ01 > JAFGBK01. The sequence continues at coordinate 12,774 of JAFGBK010000118.1, forward strand.
GGGACGCCTCCCGCAGACGGCGCACGGCGCCCAGTCCCTGGCAGACGGGACAGGCTCCGCTGCGGCTGTTGAAGGAGAAGAGGCTCGGCGAGAGCTCGGGCAGCTTGCGGCCGCCGCCGGCCACGGCGAACTCCCATTCCTCGCCGTCGGCCACCACGCGCAGCCGCCCGCCGCCCAGCTCCAGGGCGCGGGCGACGCCCGCCTCCAGCCGCGCCGCCGCCTTGGCCGAGGCCCGGAGCCGGTCCACCACGGCCTCGATGGTGTTGCGTCGCGCGGCCTCCAGGACGAGCTCGTCGTCCAGATCGCAGAGGACGCCGTTGAGGCGGACGCGCACCAGGCCGGCCCGGCGCAGCCGCTCCAGCAGCCGCTTCTGGGCGCCCTTGCGCTCCTCGAGCACCGGCGCGAGGAGGGTGAGCCGCGCCCCCGCGGGTAATCCCATGAGACGCTCGCCGATGCTCGCCTCGTCCAGGAGAAAGGCGCCGCCGCCCCCCTGCAGCGTGCCGATGCGCGCCCAGAGCAGGCGCAGGAAGCTGCCGATCTCGCTGAGCGTGCCCACGGTGGAGCGCGGCCCGGTCTGGGTGCTGTGCTGGTTGACGGCCACGGCGGGGCTGAGGCCCTCGATGAGGTCCACGTCGGGCTTGGCCAGCTCCCCCAGCAGCTGCCGCGCCTGGGTGGAGAGGCTCTCCACGTAGCGCCGCTGGCCCTCGGCGAACAGGGTGTCGAAGGCGAGGCTGCTCTTGCCCGAGCCGCTCACTCCCGAGATGACGGTGAGCGCGTAGCGCGGGATCTCCAGGTCGACGTCGCGCAGGTTGTTCTCGCGCGCGCCGTGGATGCGGATGACGGGCCGCTCGTTCACCGCTCGGCGTCCTCCAGTCGCCGGCGGGCCTCGGCGGCGGCGCGGCCGAACTCGGACGCGGCGCCCTGCTCCCGCTCCACCTTCTCGTAGAGCCGCCGCGCCTGCTCCACCTCGCCGCCCGCGGCGTAGAGCTCGGCGGCCCGCAGGGTGGCCGTGACGCCCCACATGCCCTCGTCCGCGAAGAGGTAGGACACGCGCAGGAAGGCGGCCAGCGCCTCGGCGCGGTCGCCCTTGGCCGCGAGGCAGTCGGCGAGCCAGTAGTGCAGCCGTGCGCGCCCCTCCCGGTCCTGGAACAGCTCGGCGTTGCGGTAGGCCAGGATGGCGCGGTCGTACTGCCCCATCTCCTGCAGGTAGTAGCCCACCTTCATCATGGCCTCGGGGACGCGCGCGTCCTCGGGATGGCGGGCCAGCAGGGCCTGCACGCGCGCCAGGGCCTCGGCCGGCCGGCCCCGCTTCTCCAGAGCGAGGGCCGAATGGTAGAGCAGGTCGGGCCCCGGCTCCGCCTGGCGCGCGACGGCGGCCTCGTAGCGGGCGCTGGCGCCCTCGTAGTCGCCGCGGCCGTAGAGGATGCCGGCCGCCTTGACGGCGCCCGCCGCGGCGGCCGGGTGGTCCGGCCGCCGCGCGAGCAGGGCGTCGAAGTCGGCCAGGGCGGCGTCCCAGTCGCCGCCGCGTGCCGCCAGCAGGGCGCGCTCGTAAAGGGCCCAGGCTGCGGCGCCGGTTTCCGCGTGGCGGGCGAGGCACTCGTCGAAGAAGCGCCGGGCGCCGGCCGCGTCGCCGGCGCCGGCCCGCGCGCGGCCGAAGGCCAGCAGGACGCCGGCGCGCTCCGCCGCCGTCAGGCCCGGCGCCTCGCTGATCTCCTGCCAGGCGGCCCAGGCCGCCTCGTGGCGGCCGGCCAGGAGCAGGGCGCGCACGCGCCCGGCGCCAGCGCGGGGCCGGGCGTCGCCGAGGTCCACGCGGGCCAGCAGGGAATCGTAGGCGGCCAGCGCGGCCTCGCCGCGCCCGTCCTCCAGCAGGAGCTCGCCCAGCAGCATGCCGCCCGCCGCCGTGTGTTCCCCCTCCCAGCCCAGGGCGAGCAGGCGGCCGAGGTGCTCGATGGCGGCCGCCCGGTCGCCCGCCTCGGCGGCGTCGCGCCCGAGGCGCCAGGCGGCCTCCTGGCGCAGGCGCGGCGAGCCGTTCGCCAAGAGCCAGCGCAGGCGCTCGCGGGCGGCGGCCGCGTCGCCGCGACGTTCCTCGGTCAGCGCCCAGCGGAAGGCGGCGTCGTCGGCGAGGGGATCGTCCGTGGACTCCTCCAGGACGCGGGCGTAGGCGGCCGCCGCCGCGTCCCACTCCTGGAGGAAGTAGTGGCAGTCGCCCATGTGGACCAGGCAGCGGGCGCGGCGCGGGCTGGTGGGCGCCAGATCCAGGTAGCTCTGGAACTCGTCGAGGGCCTGGCGGAAGCGCTGGCGCGCCTCGGCGAGCTCGCCGAGTCCGAAGCGGGCCTCGGCGCCCTCGTAGGTACCGGGGGCCTCACGCACCAGGCGGCGGAAGTGATCCTGGGCCTCGTCGTGCCGCCCCGCCTCCAGGGCCAGGCGGCCGGCGGCCAGGCGCGCCTTGCGGCCCCAGGCGCCGCCGGGATCGCGCGCCAGGGCGGCCTCGTAATCGGCCAGGGCCCGGGCGCGCCCCGCGTCGGGATCCGACCAGGTCACGGTCCGGTGGATCTCGCCGCGCTCGTAGAAGAGGCGCGCGGCGCCGGGCGCGTCGGGGTGGGCGGCCAGGAAGCGGTCCAGCAGGGGCAGGCGGTCGGGCCCCTCGGGCAGGGGCGCCAGCATGAGCAGGGTCAGCTCCAGCTCGGCTTCGCCGGCCACGCGCCCCGTTGCGCCGGCCAGACAGGCTTCCAGGTCCGCGCGGGCCCGGGCGCGCCAGGCGTCGCGCTCGCGCGTCCCGCCGGCCAGCTCCAGGCGCTCCGCCTGCCGGGCGGCGGCGCGTCCGGCGAGCAGGTGGGCCCAGACGGCGTCGCCGCCCTCCCCCAGCTCGCCGGCCAGCTCGCGGAAGTAGTCGGCGGCGCGGGGGAAGTCCTTGAGCTGCTCGAGCAGCACGAGCCCGACGCGGAACTCCCGGCCGCGCGCGGCGCCCTGGCGGCGCTCCGCGTCCAGGACGGCCAGCAGGGCCTCCACGGCGGCGCCTTCGTCCACGCGGTAGTAGCGGTCCAGGGCCTCCCGCCTCGCCACGGCCTCGATGCCGCGCGCGCTGGCGCCGTGCTCGCGCTGGAGGCGCGTGTAGAGGGCCTCGGCCGCGTCCCAGCGGCCAGCTTCCTCCTCGAGCGCCGCCAGGCGGAAGAGGGCCTCGGGCAGCAGGGTCGCACCGGCGCAGTCGCTCTCCACGGCCTCCCAGGCGCGGCGGGCGGCCGCGTCCCGGCCGGCGCGCGCGTGCCGGTCCCCCAGGGCCAGCAGCACCCGCGCCCGCTCGTCGGGGCCCGCCAGGCGCGCCAGGAGACGGGCGGCCGTGGCGGGCAGCTCGGCGGCGTCGTCCTCGCCCGCCAGCAGGTCGAAGAGCTCGCGCAGCGCGCCCAGCCCCTCCCCCCCCGCGGGATCCAGGTCCGCCGCCCGTCGCCAGGCGGCCACGGCGTCATCGCGGCGCCCGGCGGCGGCGGCCGCGCGCCCCAGCAGCCGGGCGGCGCGCGCGTCGCCCTCGCGGGCCGCGGCCAGCTCGCCGGCGCGGCGCCAGGCCTCGCGCCCCTCGCCGGCCGCCACCAGCAGGACGACCTCGCGCTCCTGGAGCTGGGCGTCGTCCCCGCGCCCGGGGAAGCCGCGGCGCAGGGCCCGCAGATCGCGGACGGCCTCGCCCGGCCGGCCGGCCGCCTCGTGCAGGTCGGCGCGGCGCAGCAGGGCGCGCGCGGCCAGCTCGGTCCCGGCGAAGCGGTCGATCACCCACGCCAGCTCGCGCGCCGCGGCGTCGGCGCGCCCGGCGTTCTCGTCCAGGGTGGCCAGCTCCAGCGCGGCGAAGCCCGCCAGGGGATGGCCCGGCGTCGAGGCCTTGATGGCCTCCAGGTCCGCCCGCGCGTCCTCGGGTCTCTCGGCGCGCTTGAGCTGGGCGCGCTCCCAGAGGGCGCGGCCCACCAGCTCCTCGGATCCGCCCTGCTCGACCAGGACGCTCAACAGCTGGAGCGCCGCCGCTTCTTCGCCTCGTCCGGCCTGTATGCGCGCGCTCAGGAGCACGGCCCGCTGGCGCTCGGGGCAGTCGGAGTGATCGCGCAGGAGGGTTTCCAGGAGGGGCGCCGCGCGGGCGAGCAGCCCGGCCTCGGCGCCGGCGGCGGCGGCGTCGTAGAGGGCGGCGCAGACGCGGGGATCCTCGGGCCGGCCGGCGGCGAAGGCGGCGGCGTGCGCCATGGCCCGCTCGGCGTCGGCCAGGGCGAGGTAGCAGCGGCCCAGCAGGTAGTGGACCTCGGCGGCCTCCGGATGATCCGGCTTGATGTCGAGGAAGGCCTCCATCTGGCCGGCGGCCACCTCGTTGAGGCCGTCGTCCACCAGCTTGCGGAAGAAGAGCAGCTCCTCCTCGTCCTCGAGGGCCGCGGCGCCGGCGGCGAGGGCGAGGAGGGCGGCCAGGACCGCCAGGCGGCGCAGGACGGACATGGCGCCCCCTTTCGGGAATCTAGGGACTGATGCTCCTCATCAGGCGCGGGAAGGGTATGCACTCGCGGATGTGGCGCCGGCCCGTCAGCCAGGCCACCGTGCGCTCGATGCCGAGGCCGAAGCCGCTGTGGGGGAAGGTCCCGTAGCGACGCAGGTCCAGGTACCACTCGTAGGGCTCCCGCGGCAGCCCGTGCTTCTCGAGCTGCGCCTCGAGGAAGGCGAGGTCGTCAGTGCGCTGGCCGCCGCCGACGATCTCGCCGCGGCCCTCGGGCGCCAGCACGTCCACCGAGAGGCTGCAGCGCGGATCCTGGGGATCGGGCGCCATGTAGAAGGCCTTGGCCTCGACGGGGAAGTGGTGCAGGTGCAGGGGGCGGTCGAACTGCTCGGACAGGACGGCTTCGTCCTCGGCGCCGAGGTCGCCGCCCCACGCGAAGTCGCGGCCCGCTTCCCGCAGGCGCGCCACGGCCTCGTCGTAGTGCACGCGCGGAAAGGGAGCCGTCACGGCCTCCAGCTTCGCCACATCGCGCTCCAGCACGCCCGCCAGCAGGCCGCGGTGCCGCTCGAGTACGCGCGCGGCCACGAACTCGAGCAGGTTCTCGGCGAGGACGATGGTATCCTCCAGGTCGGCGAAGGCCATCTCCGGCTCCACCTGCCAGAACTCCGTCAGGTGCCGGCGCGTCTTGCTCTTCTCGGCCCGGAAGGAAGGGCCGAAGCAGTAGACCTTGCCGAAGGCGGCGGCCGCCGCCTCGTTGTAGAGCTGCCCGCTCTGGCTCAGGTAGGCCTTGTCGCCGAAGTACTCCACCTCGAAGAGGGTCGTGGTGCCCTCCACGGCGCTGGGCGTGAAGATGGGCGCGTCCACGTGGAGGAAGCCCTCGCGCTGGAGGAACTCATGGATGGCGGCGATGACCGTGGCCCGGACCGTGAGCACGGCGTGCTGCTTGCGGCTGCGCAGCCAGAGGTGGCGGCGCGGCAGCAGGAACTCGATGCCGTGCTCCTTGGGCGTGATCGGGTAGTCCTCGCTGGCGCCCAGGAGCGCGAAGTCGGACAGGATCAGCTCGTAGCCGCCCGGCGCGCGCGCCTCGGTCCGCACGCGGCCGCTCACGCTCACGCTGCTCTCCTGGGTCAGGGCCGCCAGGGCGGCGAAGCGCTCCTCGCCCAGATCCGCCAGGCCGCCGACGCACTGGATCATGCCCGTGCCGTCGCGCAGGATCAGGAAGCGCACCTGCCGGCTGCCGCGGCTGTTGTAGACCCAGCCGCGGAGCGTGACCTCCCGGTCAACGTGCGCGCCGATCCCGGCGATGCTCGGCTGCGTCATGCTCCGACCTCGCTTCCTAGCCCAGCTTCGTGAACGCCTCGTTCGACGCGATCACCGAGAGTACGTCGCCGGCCTCGAGCCGGAAGCCGCCGTCCGGCACCGGCACCACCTCGCGTGGCGCGCCGGGGCCGGCCTGCCGCGTGACCGCGATGACCGTCAGCCCCTGGGCGCGGCGCAGACCCAGCTCGGCGAGGGTCTTGCCCGCGTAGCGCGCGGGCAGGGGCAGGTCCCGCAGCGAGTGGTTCTCGGGCAGGTTCACGAACTCGATGGCGTCGCCGTAGACCAGGCTGTTGGCCAGGCGGCGGCCGGCGTCCTGCTCGGGGTAGAGCACGCGCGTGGCCCCCACCTTCTCCAGGATGGCCTTCTGGCGCGAGGATCGGGCCCGCGTGATGACGGTCCTGATCCCCATCTCGGCCGCCGTCGCCGTCAGCAGGACATTGGCCTCGAAGCTCTCGCCGACGCCGATGATGATGGCGTCCGCCTTGTTCGCCTCGAGATCCAGGAGCACGCTCTTGACGGTCGCGTCCGCCTCGGCCGCCAGGCCGACCTGCTCCTTCACTTCCTCGATGGCGCGCGGATCCGTGTCCAGCGCGATCACGTCGACGCCCAGGTCGGCCAGGGCCAGGGCCGCGGCCCGCCCGAAGCGGCCGAGTCCCGCCACCACCACGCGTCGGATCCTGCGATCGTCCATGCCTCCTCCTGGCCGGATCGAACCGGCAGTGTAGCACAGCGCCCGGGCAATGCAACGCCCGCGGGATCAACCCACCGCCACCGACTCCGCCGGCAGTCCCCAGGGCCGCACTCGCGGCGCGCCGCCCACGGCCAGCACCACCGTGAGGGGCCCCACGCGACCGAGGAACATGAGCAGGGCCAGCAGCAGCTTGCCCCCGGCGCCCAGTTCGGCCGAGAGGCCCGTGGAGAGCCCCACCGTGCCGAAGGCCGATACCACCTCGAAGACCGCGCGGTCCAGCGCCACGGGCGCGATGAGCAGCAGGGCCAGGGTGCCCAGGGTCACCACGAGCAGCCCGCCGCCGAGCACGGCCAGGGCCAGGCGGAGCACCTCGTTCCCCACGCGCCGGCCGGCCAGCTCGACGCGGTCGTGCCCGCGCAGGTAGGCGGCGAGCAGCAGCAGGACCAGGGCGACGGTGGTCACCTTGACGCCGCCGGCCGTGGAGCCCGGCGCGCCGCCGATGAACATGAGCAGGAGCGTCACCAGGAAGGAGGCCGGCGCGAGCTCGCCCACGGGCAGCATGGCGAAGCCGGCCGTCCGGGGCGTCACCGCGTGGAAGGCGGCCACCAGCCAGGCGCGCGCCGCCGGCAGCCCCGCCAGGGCGCCCCCCCGCTCGACACCATGGATGAGAACGGCGCCGCCGACCCACAGCAGCAGCGAGGCGCCGAGCACCAGCCGCGCCTGCAGGGACAGGCGTCGCGGCCGGCGGCGGGCCAGGCGCGCGTGGAGGTGGGGTCCGATCTCGAAGAGGACGAGAAAGCCGAGGCCGCCGAGCATGATCAGCGCGGCCACGACCACGACGCCCCCTCCGCGCCAGGCCGCCAGGCTGTCGGCGCGCAGGGCGAAGCCCGCGTTGCAGAAGGCGCTGACGGCGTGGAAGACCGCGCTGAAGGGCGCGCCGGCGCCCGCGCCGGGGCGCGGTCCCGCCGTCAGCCAGATCAGCAGCGCGCCCGCCGCCTCCACGGCGAAGGTGAGGCCGACCACGCGCCCGAGCAGGCCGCCCAGGCCGCGCAGGACGCCGGTGCGATAGTTCTCACGCAGGGCCAGGGCCTCGCGCACGCTCAGGTCGCGGAACATGAGCAGGGCGAAGAAGCTCGTCACCGTGAGGATGCCCAGCCCGCCGGCCTGGAAGAGCGCCAGCAGGACGCCCTGGCCGAACCGGCTGAAGGCCGCGCCCGTGTCCACGACGGTCAGACCCGTGACGCAGACGGCGCTCGTCGCCGTGAACAGGGCGTCCACGACGCCCAGGCTCCGGCCCGGCGCGTGCGCGGCCGGCAACAGGAGCAGCAGGCCGCCCAGCAGGATCAGGCTGATGAAGCCGGCCAGCACGCCGACGGCGGGCGAAACGCGCCGGCGAGCCAGGGAGTGGTTGAGATCGCCCAGCTCGAGCAGGCTCAGCGCCCAGAGCGCGACGACGAGAAGCGGCGCGCGCAGGCCGGTCGGCGGCGGCGACGCCCCCCCGGCCGCGGCGGTGAGGTGGGCGGCGCCCAGCACGGCCGCCCCCAGCAGGGCCAGGCCCAGGAGGGCCGTGCTGGCGCGGCGCCTGGCCAACAGGTCCCGCCAGCCTCCGCGCCGCGCACGCCACAGCGCGTCCCCGACGAAGAGGGCGAGCAGCGCCCAGAGCACCGGCTCGCGCCAGGCCGCGCCCGCCGCCGGGCACAGGCCGCCGGCGTCCAGGCTCCAGGCGATGACGAAGAGGAAGGAGGCCAGCAGCGGCAGGCCGTGGCTGCCACGCGTGCGGAATCGGAAGGCGGTCATAGCGGCGGCATCATCCGCCGAAGCCGCGGCCCTGTCAATCGCGGCGTGATCCACGCGGGCGGACCACCGGCGGCGGCACGGCGATGCGCAGCCGCCGAGGGGAATCGCGGGGAATAAAAAGAGGGGGGCTGTCGCCCCCCCACATCGTCAGCTGCCGCCGGTGATCGCTAGCTCTTGCGAGCGGTCTTCTTGACGGCCTTCTTGCGGGTCGTCTTCTTGGCCGCCTTCTTGACGGTCTTCTTCTTGGCGGCCTTCTTGGCTGCCTTCTTGACGGTCTTCTTCTTGGCGGTCTTCTTGACGGCCTTCTTGCGGGTCGTCTTCTTCACCGCCTTCTTCACGGTCTTCTTCTTGGCGGTCTTCTTCGCCGCCTTCTTGACGGCCTTCTTGCGGGTGGCCTTCTTGACGGCCTTCTTCACTGCCATGTTCTACCCTCCTAGGGAAACCGGATTGCTCTCAAGGAAGAAAGCGGTTCCTTCTCCTTCCAGATTTATCGGAAGCTGTGAAATCTTGTAAAGCAGAAAGTGCAGGCGGAGGCGATTTTCGTCGCCTCACGCGCGCGCGGTCGATGGCGACGACGACGCGTCCGGCGCTCCGAGTTGAACGGCCTCGATGCTCGGCGCGTCGCCGTTGACGTCGCGCAGCACGAGATGCGCGCGCTGCCAGGGGGTCTCCTGCCGGAGGTAGAGCTGCTGCGCCGCGACCTCGCGCGCAAGCAGCGCGCGGCGTCGCGCCTCGCGTCGCGCCGCGGGCACGTCCGCCAGCGACAGGTCCAGCGCGCGCTCGAAGTCGGTGACGAGGTAGATGCGGAAATCGAAGTGGTAGAAGAGATCGGCCCGGAAGAGGAAGGGGCCCTCGACGATGAGTAGTCCCGTCTCGCCGAACGCCAGGTGCAGCTCCTCGCCGGTGCGCTCGCGGCGCCCGTCGTAGACATCGATCCGCAGCCGCCGGCGGCCCTCCTCGCGCAGGGGGCGCAGGGCCTGATCCCGCAGCCGCTCCAGGTCGTAGCGCTTGCGGTAGTATCGCTCGACGGGCGGGTAATCGTGCGCCGCGCGCAGCCGCCGGGGCGCGAGGAAGGACTCCACGGACAGCGTCTCGGCCACGCGCCCGCGCCGTCTCAGTTCCGCAGCCAGGCCGGCGGCGAAGCGTGTCTTGCCCGACTTGTCGATGCCGTTGACGCCGACGATCAGGGGCCGCCGTTCGCGCGCCGCCTGGAAGGCGGTGACGAGAGCGGCGGCGTCCTCGCGCAGCAGCGCGGGCGCGGCCAGGCGCGCGGCGGCATCCTCCCCCGGCGCCAGGGCGACGACGGGCAGCTCGCGCTGCCGCGCCCATTCCGCGCGCTTGGCGTTGGCCGTGACGAAGAGGTCGCCGGCCAGGTCGCCCCGCGCCTGGGCGGCGGCGAGGGACGACAGGTCGCTGGGCGCGGCGGCGTCGATGAGCACGGCGTCGCAGGCCGCGGCGACGCGGCCGGGCGCCGCCTCCCCTGGCCAGAGCAGGGCGAGGCGCCGCGCGCCGAGGATGGGATGCAGGCGCTCCGCCAGGGCGGCGGCGCCGGCGGGATCCGTCCAGAGGCTGGCGTCCAGGAGCACCCGCCCGCGCTGGCTGGCCAGGGGCGGCGCGGGCATCAGAAGGGCCCCGTCTGGGTCGCGGGCCCCAGCGACACGAGGACGAGCTGCTCGGGAGCGAGGAACTCCGCGGCCAGGCGGCGGAGGTCGTCCACACCGACGCGCTCGATGCGCGCCACCAGCTCGTCCACGCTCACGTGGCGCCCCTCGTTGATCTCGTTCCGGGCGAGGCGGTTCATGCGCGCCGTCACGCTCTCCATGGCGAGCAGCAGGTTGCCCTTGAGCTGCATCTTGGTGTCCTCGAGCTCGTCGGGCTTCGGTCCGCGCGCGATAAGCGCGACGAACTCGTCCAGGGTGCGGCGCAGGGCCTCCTCGGTCCGGCGGGGCGAGACGGCCATGTAGGTGCCGAGCAGGCCGGTATCGCTGGCGAAGTCGCTGAAGCTGAAGACGCTGTAGGCGAGTCCGGCCTCCTCGCGAATGGCCTGGAACAGGCGGCTGCTCATGCTGCCGCCCAGCAGGGTGCCCAGGAGCAGCAGGCCGTAGCGGTCGGGATCCGCGGCGCCCAGCCCGCGGCGGCCGAGCCAGAGATGCTGCTGCTGGAGGTCCTTCTCCACCACGCGCAGACGGCGAGCCGGCGGCGGCGGCGCGGCCGGCTGGCGCGCCGGCCCCGGCCCGGGCGGGAGCGCCAGGGCGGCGGCGACGCCGTCCTGCACGCGCGCATGGGACAGCGGGCCCGCCACGGACACGATCAGCTTGCCGCTGGTGTAGTTCTCGCGCAGGTAGGCCCGCAAGCCCTCGGGCGTGAAGCGGCCGATGGCGTCGGCATCGCCGAGGATGGGGCGCGCCAGGGGATGGTCGCCGAAGACCTCGCTGCTGGCGATGTCGTGGATCCAGTCGTCGGGATCGTCCAGGACGCTCTGGATCTCCTCGATGACGACCCCCTTCTCCAGCTCCACCATGGCCGGCGCCAGGACGGGCCGCGTCAGGAGATCGGCGAGCAGGTCCAGGGCCAGGTCGAAGTACTCGGCCAGGACCCGGGCGTTGAAGCAGGTCAGCTCCTTGGTGGTGAAGGCGTCGAGCTGGCCGCCGACGCGGTCCGCAGCCAGGGCGATGTCCAGGGCGGAGCGCGTCTCGGTGCCCTTGAAGACCATGTGCTCGAGGAAATGGGTGATGCCGTGCTGGCCGGATCCCTCGTCGCGGCTGCCGTTCTGGATCCAGAAGCCGACGGACACCGACAGCGCGTCCGGCACGACCTGGCTGAGCAGGATCGCGCCGTCCGCGAGCCGGACGCGCTGGATGTCCTCGGCGCGCGTGAACAGGGCGCGGTTCATGCGGACCTCGTCAGACCCTCTCGAGCAGCGCCTTGCGGCTCAGGCGGATCTTCCCCTGGTCGTCGATGTCCACGACCTTGACCTGGACATGGTCGCCCACCTGGAAGAAGTCCTCCACGCGGTTGACGCGCTTGTGGTCGATCTCCGAGATGTGGAGCAGGCCGTCCTGGCCGGGCAAGATCTCGACGAAGGCGCCGAACTTGGTGATCGTCTTCACCTTGCCGTCGTAGACCTTGCCCACCTCCGCCTCGGCGGTGAGGTAGCTGATCCACTGGATGGCGGCGTCGCCGCTCTCCTGGTCCACAGCCGCGATGCGCACCGTGCCGTCGTCCTCCACCTCGATGGTGGCGCCGGTCTCGTCCTGGATGCGGCGGATGGTGACGCCGCCCTTGCCGATGACGTCGCGGATCTTCTCGACGGGGATCTGGATGGCCGTGATCTTCGGCGCGAAGCGACTGACCTCGGGCCGCGGCTCGGGCAGAACCGCCTCCATCTTGTCGAGGATATGGTGCCGCGCCGCGCGGGCCTGGGCCAGGGCATCCTTCATCACCGACTCCGGCAGGCCCTCGATCTTGGTGTCGAGCTGGAAGGCGGTGATGCCGTTGCGCGTGCCGGCCACCTTGAAGTCCATGTCGCCGAGGTGGTCCTCCAGGCCCTGGATGTCCGTCAGGACGCGGAAGCGCTCGCCGTCGGTGACGAGGCCCATGGCCACGCCGGCCACGTGCGCCGCCAGGGGCACGCCGGCGTCCATGAGGGCCAGGCTGCCGCCGCAGACGGTGGCCATGGAGCTGGAGCCGTTGGACTCCATGATGTCGCTGACCACGCGCAGGGTGTAGGGGAAGGCGTCCTCGTTGGGGATGATGCAGCGCAGCGCCCGCTCGGCGAGGTTGCCGTGGCCGATCTCCCGGCGGCTCGTGAAGAAGCGACCCACTTCGCCGACGCTGTAGCCCGGGAAGTTGTAGTGCAGCATGAAGCGCTTGAAGTACTCGCCCTCGAGGTTGTCGATGCGCTGCTCGTCGCGGCTCGTGCCCAGGGTGACGGCCACGAGGGCCTGGGTCTGCCCGCGCGTGAACAGCGCGGAGCCGTGGGTGCGAGGCAGGAAGCCCGGCGCGATGTCGATGGCGCGCACCTCGTCCAGGGCGCGGCCGTCGGGGCGCCGGGAATCGTTCAGGATCATGCCGCGCACGGCGTCGCGCTCGATGTCCTGGCAGGCCTTGGCGATCCACTTCTCCGCCTCGGGGAAGGCGTCGGCCAGCTCGGCCTGGGCCCGGGCGGCGATCTCGTCCAGGGCGTGCTGGCGGCCGTGCTTGTCGGCGTTGCGGTTGGCCTCGTCGATGGCGTCGGCGTAGTCGGCCCGCACGCGCTCGGCCAGGCCCGCCGGCATCTCCACGGTGGGCACCTCCCGCTTGGCCGGAGTGCCCGCCTGCTCGAAGAGGGAGCGCTGGAGCTTGTTGAGGGCGCGGATGTGTGCGCGGGCGAAGTCGATCGCCGCGAGCATGTCCTCCTCGGAGACCTCGCTGGCCGAGCCCTCGACCATGAGGATGGCCTCGTCGGTGCCGGCGACCACCAGGTCGATGTCGCTGGCCTCGGTCTCGTCGAGGGTGGGGTTGATGATGAAGGCGCCGTCCTTGCGACCGACGCGGACGCCGGAGACGGCGTCGCCGAAGGGGATGTCCGAGAGCCCGAGGGCGACGCTGGCGCCGGTGATGGCGAGGACGTCGGCCTCGTTCTCCTGGTCGTAGCTGAGAACCGACGCGACGATCTGGGTCTCGGCCGTGAAGCCCTCGGGGAAGAGGGGCCGAATGGGCCGGTCCACGAGACGGCAGTTGAGAACCTCCTTCTCGGAGGGGCGCGCCTCGCGCTTGAAGTAACCGCCGGGGATCATGCCCGCCGCGTACTTCTTCTCCCGGTACTCGACGAAGAGGGGAAAGAAGCCGCGGTCGGTGTCCATCTCCTTGGCTGCAACGGCGGTGACGAGGACGACGGTCTCGCCGAAGCGGACCAGCACCGAGCTGGCCTGCTTGGCGACCTGCCCGGTCTCGAGGGCGTACTCCCGCCCCGAGATCTCGGTAGAGACTCTATGCATGGAATACCTCCAGGTCCGAACGGACCCGTGCGGGGTGGAGGGGGACCTTCCCCCTCGGATACGTGTCGGGGAGAGGGACCTTCCTTCTCCCCCGGAGTTGTGGAGCCGGGAACGAGGTCCCCGCCCCGGCTGGCCGGCTCGCGCCGCCGGGCTGCAGCTAGCGCCTCAGGTTCAAGGACTTGATCAGCTCGCGATAGGTCTCGAGCTTGTTCTTCTTGAGATAGTCCAGGAGACGCCGGCGACGGCCTACGAGCTTCATGAGGCCGCGGCGCGAGTGGTGGTCCTTTTTGTGGACCTTGAAGTGATCGGTCAGCCCGTTGATCCGTTCCGTCAAGAGGGCGATCTGCACCTCCGCGGAGCCCGAATCATGGTCGTGCAAGCGATACTTCTCGATGATGCTCTTCTTGATATCCTGATCAAGCGCCATCGTCGTCGTACCTCCCGGTAACGCTGAGCAGTCGCGATGGCAGCAGGCCTTGCGAGACCCGCCTGAAGCCGTGGCAAGTTAACATAGTGATCGGGGGCTGTAAAGAGCCCTCGCGGGACTTCACGGCTCCTTACGTAAGCAAGCCGGACGCCAGGATCCTGCGGGCGCGGGCGAGATCCTCGCGGATGCGGGCGGCCAGGGCCTCGGAATCCGAGAACCGCTCCTCGCTTCTAAGCCATTGCCACACATCGATATCCATCGTCCGCCCGTAGAGGTCGCCCGCCCAGTCCAGCAGGTGCACCTCGGGCCCCCACTCGCCCTTGAGGGTGGGCGCCCAGCCCAGGTTCATCAGGCCGGCGCGGATTTCCCCTTCCGGGCGGGCGGACACGAGGTAGACGCCCGCCGGCGGCAGCAGCTTCTCGGGCGGGGGCGGAGCCAGATTGGCCGTGGGGAAACCCAGGGTGCGGCCCCGACCCCGGCCCCGCACCACCCGGCCGCTGATGCGGAAAGGGCGGCCCAGGGCCTCGCGGACGGCGTCCAGTCGCCCGGCGGCCAGATCGTCGCGGATGCGGGTGCTGCTGAGCACGCGCCCGTCGGCGTAGCAGGGCGTGACCACCTCCACCCGGAAGCCGAGGCTCTCGCCCAGGACCGCCATGTCCTCGGCCGAGCCGCGGCGGCCGCGGCCCAGATGGAAATCGTAGCCGGCCACGAGGAAGCGAACGCCCAGGGCCTCCACGAGGATCTCCCGCGCGAAGCGGGCGTAGTCGGTGGCCGCCAGGTCGGCGGTGAAGGGCAGGACCAGCGCCGTCTCTATCCCGCACCCGGCCAGGGCCGCCAGGCGCTCGTCCAGGGTGCACAGCAGGCGGGGTGCCCGCTCGGGCCGCACGACGGCCAGGGGATGGGGATCGAAGGTGATGACGAGGGACTCGTCCAGGCCCTCTCGCGCCACGGCCGCGCCGAGGGCGTCCAGGATGCGGGCGTGGCCGCGGTGGACGCCGTCGAAGACGCCGAGCGCCGCGGCGCGGCGGCGTGGGCCCTCGGCCCGCAGGGACGCGAGATCCTGGTAGACGCGCACGGCGGCCTCAGCGGGGCAGGCTGCGACGCAGGCGCAGCACGGGTTCGGGATCGGCCTCGACGCGGCCCAGGGCCAGCAGGGCGCCGTCGGAATCCACCAGGCGCAGCCAGCTGCCGGGCGCCGGCAGCGCGCCCGCCCAGTCCAGATCCCCCTCGCCGGGCTGGCGGCCGTGGACGAGGAGCTCCCGGTACTGCTCGCGGACGCCGGCCGCGGGCAGGTGGGCCAGGGCCGCGGCCAGGTCCAGGCCCAGGGGAGCCGCGCTGTCCTCCCAGAGCAGACGGTCGGCGGGCACGGCGTCCGCCACGGTGAAGGGCCCCGAGCGCAGGCGCCGGAGGGCGGCCAGGTGGGCCGGCGCGCCGAGACGGTCGCCCAGGTCACGGGCCAGGGCGCGGACGTAGTAACCCGCCCCGCAGTGGATCTCCAGGTCGGCCTCGCGCTCGCGCAGGGCCGTGAGGGCCAGGCGGTGCACCACCGCCGGTCGCTCGGGCAGCGCGTCCGGCGCCTCGCCGCGGCGAGCCAGCTTGTAGAGGGGTACGCCCCCCATCTTGATGGCGGAAAAGCGCGGCGGGCGCTGGGTCCGGGCCGCCGCCAGATCGGCCAGGGCCTCGCCCACGGCGCCCGCCTCGAGCCGGACATCCTCGCGGCGGGCGATGACCTCGCCGTCGCAGTCGTCGGTGCTGGTGGCCGTGCCGAAGCGCACGGTGGCCTGATAGAGCTTGTCGTGCCCGCTGAAGACCTCGGCCAGGCGCGTCGCCCAGCCGGTGAGGATCAGCAAGAGCCCCGAGGCCAGGGGATCGAGGGTGCCGCAGTGGCCGGCCTTGCGCACGCCCAGGGTGCGCCTGAGGGTCGCCACGACGTCGTGGCTGGTGGGTCCCTCGGGCTTGTCCACGAGCACGAGGCGTCCGGTCATCTCAGCCGCCGTCCGCAGCGTCGGAGCCGATGTCCGCGTCGCCGTCGCCCTCGCCGGCGCCCCCGGTCGCCGCTGCGTCGGCCGGATCGGCGGCGCCGGCTTCGGCCAGGATCCCCGCGATGCGGTTGTAGCGGTCGAGGCTGCGGTCCTCCCGCCAGCGCAGCTCGGGAGCCGTCCGCATGCGGAGGAAGCGCCCCACCTCGCCGCGGAGGTAGGCGGCGGCGCGGCGGAGGCCCGCGGCCACGTCCGCCTCGACGCCCACGGGCCGCATGTAGAAGACGCGGGCCACGCTGAGGTCGTCATTGAGCTCCACGGCGGTGATGACCACGCCGGCCACGCGCGGGTCGCGCACCTCGCGCGCGATGAGGTCGGTGAGGACCTCCTGGATGTGTGTCTCGAGACGCTGCTTGTAGTGTCCGGCCATGGGTCACCAGTACTCCGCGCTCTGATCGACGATGACAATGCGGGGCTCGCGCTCGACGACCGCCGTCAAGCGGCTCAGCTGGGCGTCGCCGGCGGCGGCGTGCTCCACCACCGCCGCGATGCCCAGGCGGGCGCGATCGCGCCCGCCGGCCGGCGCCACCTCGCTCACGGAGAGGTTCAGATCGCGCCGCAGGCGCTGCTTCAGGGGCTCGAGGACGTGCCGCCGCTCCTTGAGGCTGCGGCAGCCGGGCAAGCGGAGATCGAAGGTGACGATCAGTACGCGCACGCCGTGGCTCCCGCGCCGGATCAGAGGCTGCGCGCCACTTCCTCGGTGACGAAGGCCTCGAGCAGGTCGCCGGTCTTGACGTCCTGGAAGTCCTCGAGGCCGATGCCGCACTCGAAGCCCTGCTCGACCTTGCCGACGTCCTCCTTGAACCGCTTGAGGCTGGCGATCTTGCGCGTGCCCAGGACCACGCCCTCGCGCAGGATGCGGATCCGGGCGCTGCGCTCGATGGTCCCCTCCTGCACGTAGCAGCCAGCCACAGCGCCGATGCGGGGGACGCGGAAGACCTCGCGGACCTCGGCCGTGCCCAGGACCTTCTCCTTGGTCTCGGGAGTGAGCAGGCCCTCCATGGCCTTCTTCACGTCCTCGACGGCTTCGTAGATGATGTCATAGGTGCGGATCTCCACGTGCTCGCGCTTGGCCAGCTCGCGCACGGAGACCTGCGGCCGCACGTGGAAGGCGATGATGACCGCGTTGCTGGCGGCGGCCAGGAGGACGTCGCTCTCGTTCACGGTGCCGACCGACTTGCGGATGATGACCACCTTGACCTCGTCGGTGGACATCTTCTGGAAGTTGTCGGCCATGGCTTCCACGGATCCCGAAACGTCGCCCTTGAGCAGGAGCTTGAGCTCCTTGGCCTCGCCCTTGCTGATCTGGTCGTAGAGCTCGTCCAGGGTCATGCGCCGCTGGTAGCGGATCTCCTGCTCGCGGCGCAGCTGCTGGCGCTTGGTGGAGATTTCCCGCGCCTTCGCCTCGGACTCGACGCCGGCATAGCTGTCGCCGGCCTCGGGCACGCCGGAGGCGCCGAGGACGGCCACGGGCATCCCCGGCCCGGCCTCGTCGACGCGCTCGCCCCACTCGTTGCTCAGGGCGCGCACGGTGCCGTAGTGCAGGCCGACGGCGAAGGGATCGCCGACCCGGACCGTGCCCTGCTGGACGAGCACCGTGAAGATGATGCCGCGCCCCGGGTCCTTCTTCGCCTCGATGATGCTGCCCTTGGCCATCCGGTCGGGCGCGCCCTTGAGCTCGAGCATCTCCGCCTGGAGCACCACCATTTCCAGCAGCTTGTCGATGCCGTCGCCGAACTTGGCCGAGATGGGCACGACCACGGTCTGGCCGCCGAACTCCTCGACGGTGATGCCGTGCTGCAGCAGCTCCTGCTTGACGCGATCGGGGCTGGCGGCCGGCAGGTCCATCTTGTTGACGGCCACGATGATGGGCACCTGGGCCGCCTTGGCGTGGTCGATGGCCTCGACCGTCTGCGGCATGACGCCGTCGTCGGCCGCCACGACCAGGATCACGAGGTCGGTCACCTGGGTGCCGCGCGCGCGCATGGCGGTGAAGGCCTCGTGGCCCGGCGTGTCCAGGAAAGTGATGCGGCCCTGGGGCAGCTCGACGGAATAGGCGCCGATGTGCTGCGTGATGGCGCCGGCTTCCCCCTCCGCCACGTTGGCCTTGCGGATGTAATCGAGGAGCTTGGTCTTGCCGTGGTCGACGTGGCCCATGACGGTCACGACGACGGGACGGGGCACCAGTTCGCTGGCGGGAATCGCCTCCTCCTCCTCGGTCTCGGCGCCGTACTCCTCGAGGAACTCCGCCTCGTAGCCGTACTCCGTGGCGATCAGCTGGATGTCCTCCACCTCGAGGCGCTGGTTGATCGTCACCATGAGGCCGTTGCGCAGGCAGGTGGCGATGACGTCGGTGGTGGGAACCTCCATGGCATTGGCCAGCTCCGCGAGCGTGGACAGGGGCAGGATGCGCAGCTTCTTGTCCTGCGTCGCCACGATCTCGACGGCGGCCTCCTGCGGCGCGCCCAGCTGGCGGCGCTTCTTGCGGCCGACCGGCCGGCCGTCGAGGCTGGCCATGGTCTGGCGGACACTGCGCCGGACCTCCTGCTCGTTCGTGGCGGGCCCGCGCTTCTTGCGGCGCTTCTTGCCGCGCAGGGGCGCGGCGCCTCCGTGGACGTGCTCCGCGGGCCGGGCCGTGCTGAGGGAACGCGGCGCGGTCGGGCCGCCGCCGCGCCGGGGCTGGGAACGGAAGGTGAAGTCGGTCCGCTCGGGGACGACAGTGGGGTGCTTGACGCGAACCTCTTTCTCCTCGCGACGGGCGTCCGGGCCGAAGCCGGGCGCGTAACGGATGACGCGCGGCCTCTCCTCGTCCTTCTTCTCCGGTTCCACCGTCCCCGTTTCCGCCGCCCGCTCGGCCTTCACCGCCGCGGCTGCCGCCTGGTCCGCCTTGCGCAGGACCTCGACGGCGGGCTTGGCCGCTCGCTCGGCGGTCGCCTCTCTCTTCTTGGTGACCGCGGCCTTCGCCGTGGTCTTCTTGGCCGTGGTCTTCTTGGCCGGGGCCTTCTTGGCCGTCGCCTTCTTGGCCGTTGCCTTCTTGGCCGTCGCCTTCTTGGCCGTCGCCTTCTCGGTCGCAGCCTTCTCGGCCGTGGCCTTCTTGGCTGTCGCCTTCTTGGCCGCCGTCTTCTTGGCCGGGGCCTTCTTGGCCGGGGCCTTCTTGGCCGGAGCCTTCTTGGCCGCCGCCTTCTTGGCCGGCTTGAACTGCTTCTCGGCGAGCGCAGCCTGCTCGGGCGTGATGACTTCCATGTGGCTC
>JAFGBK010000119.1 GCA_016933175.1 Candidatus Krumholzibacteriota bacterium
AGGGCGCGGCGGGCGCGGCGCAGGGCCCGGCCCAGGGTCTCCGCCTCGACGGGCTTGACGAGGTAGTCCAGACCCTCCAGCTCGAAGGCGCGCAGGGCGTGCTCCTCGAAGGCCGTTGTGAAGACGACCAGGGGCATCTGCTCCTCGGGCAGGTGCGCGCGCAGGGCGGCCAGGGCGGCAAGACCGTCCAGGCCCGGCATGGCCACGTCGAGCAGCACGAGGTCCGGCCGCGTCTCCAGGGCGGCCGCCAGCAGGGCGTCGCCGGCGGCCAGCTCGCCGGCCACGGTCACGTCGGGATGCGCGGCCAGCAGCCGGCGGAGTCGCTGGCGGGCCAGCTCCTCGTCGTCGACGATCAGGAGGCGGATCTTCACGGCGCCTCCCGGGGCAGGCTCAGCTCGAGGCGGCAGCCGGGCCCGTCGGCGCAGCGCAGGACGGCCGCGCCGCGCGTGGCCAGGGCCAGCCGCTGGCGGACGTTGGCCAGGCCGCCGCCGGCCCCGGCCGTGCCGGCGCCGCCCCCGGCATCCCCGTTCGCGCCGGCGCCCCGGACGCCGGCCGCGCCGCCGGGCGCCGCCGCGCCCGCGGCGTCCTCCTGCGCGTCCGCGCCCCGCTCCAGCAGGCGGCGCTGCTCGGCAGGCAGGCCGGGCCCGTCGTCCGCGACGGCCAGGAGCAGGCGGTCGCCCTCGACGCGGGCCTCGATGCGCACGCGACCCCCCTCGGCGCGGGGGGCCACGGCGTGGCGCACGGCGTTCTCCACCAGGGGCTGCAGGACCAGGCCCGGCAGCAGCTCCGCCTCGACGCCCGGCGCCAGCTCGCGCTCCACGCGCAGGCGATCGCCGAGGCGGGCGCGCTCCACGCGCAGGTAGCGGTCCACGGCCTCCAGCTCCGTGGCCAGCGTCACGCGGCCCGCCGCCGAGGCGCGCAGGCTGTGCCGCAGCAGGTGCGCCAGGTCCTGCACCAGGAGCTCGGCGCGGTCGGCGTCGCGGTGGGTCAGCTCGGCGAGGGCGTTGAAGGCGTTGAACAGGAAGTGCGGATTGATCTGGGCCTGGAGCGCGCGCAGGCGGGCCTGGAGGGCCTCCTCGCGCAGGGCGGCCTCGCGGCCGCGGCGGGTGGCGATCTCGCGCTCGAAGCGCGACTGCTGCGCGAAGAGCAGGGCCAGGGCGAGGGTCAGGATGACGCCGAAGCCCAGCAGGGCCACGGCGGGCTGCCAGCGCAGCACCAGGTAGGGCAGTCGATAGAGGGAGAAGGTGATCAGGCTGGCCACCACCAGGCCGAGCAGGGCGGCGCCCAGGTCGAAGTTGAAGCGGAGGAAGTCGGGAAAGCGCGCATAGACGCCGCCGACCAGGCGCCGGAACAGGACGGCGCCGAGGAGCCCGGCCGCCAGGGCGCGCCAGGGCTGCCAGGCTCCGTGCAGGTAGCCCAGCATGGCGGCGGCGGCCAGGAAGCCGCCGGCCAGCCAGGCCGCGTCGACCAGCAGCCTGCGGCGCGGCGCGCTCACGCGCCGCGCCCTGCGGGCAAGGGCTCGCGGGCGGCGAGCCAGGCCGGCGGGACGCCCCGCGCCCGCGCCGAGAGGGCGACGACGCCGCCCGCGATGGCGCAGGTGGTATCGCGGTCGCCGAAGCCGAGGAGGGTATCCCAGAGCGCCGCCGGGTAGTCTTCCAGGTGGCGGGCCGCGCACCAGAGGGCGAAGGGCACCGTGTCCTGGCAGGAGACCTGGTTGCCGGCGCCCAGGATCTCCGCCGCGCGGGCTGCCGCCAGGTCCTGGGACCCGCCGCCGGCGGCCAGGGGCGCGGGATCGGGATCGAAGGGGACCGCCGCCGCGCGCTCGAGCCCCTCGCGTACGGCGCCGGGGGGCACCTGCCCGGCCACCTCCGCCAGGAACGCGGCCGGCGCCGGGAGCGTCCCCTCGCCGGCGCGCCAGGCCAGGGCGGCCGCCACGGCCACGGCCACGGCGCCGGCCTCGCCCTCCGGATGGGCGTGCGTGGGCCGGGACGACAGGGATGCGTTCTCCACGCAGGCCGCCAGGTCGTCGGCGTAGAAGGCGCCCAGGGGCGCCACGCGCATGGCCGAGCCGTTGCCGAAGGAGCCGGTGCCGCCGAACATGGCCGGCGCGAGCTCGCGCCAGTCGCCGCCCGCGCGCAGCTCGGCCAGCAGCGCCGCCGCCCCGTCGCCGTAGCCGCGCATGGGATCGAAGCGGCGCGCGAAGGCCTGGGCCAGGTGGTCCGGATCGATGCGGCCGCGGCGCTCGAGGATCTCGCAGACGGACAGGGCCATCTGCGTGTCGTCGGTCCAGGTCCAGGGGCCGGGCGGTGTCGCGCGGCCGACGATCCGCGCGAGCACTTCCTGCACCGAGCCGAAGAAGAAGGTCTCGCCGAGGGCGTCTCCCACCGAGAGTCCGTCGAGGGAGCGGTGCAGGCGCGCCAGGCGGCTCTCGCTCACGGCGTCTCCTCTCCGCGCCAGTACCGGCACATGCCGGGGGCCTCCGGGTCGCGCCGGGCGAAGCCGAGCCGCTCGTAGAAGCCGGCGACGCCGCGGGCGGCCATGAGGCCGATGAAGGAGCCCCGGCCCGCGTGCTCGCCCACCCAGGCCATGAGCCGCTCCATGATGGCGTCGCCCAGGCCGCGACCCCGGTAGGCCTCCTCGACAATGACGTCCTGGATGTAGAAGTAGACGGCCCCGTCGCCCACGACCTGACCGCAGCCGACGACGGCGCCGTCCTTCTCCAGGACCACGGCGAACAGGGCGCCGGCCAGCCCCCGCGCCGCCGTGGCGGGATCCAGCTCGGTCCAGCCCACATCGCGCCGCAGGCGCAGGTAGTCGCCGGTGGGGATGCGCCGCACCGCGAGGCGGAAGCCGGGCGGCAGGTCGCGGCGGGGGCTCAATACGCCAGCTCCCGCGTCTCGAGGACGCCGGCGCGGTCGGCCCGGCAGACGTCGTAGCGGACGCTGCGGCGCGCGGGCAGGAAGACCAGGCCGCGCGCGGCGAGGCCTTCCCCGCGCTCGCCGGGCGCAAGCAGCTCCAGGCGCCGCAGGCTGGACGCGTCGGCGGGATCGTAGAGCATCAGGACGGCGCCTTCGACGAGAAAGCCCACGCGGTCGCTCTCCGGCGACCAGACGATGCCGTTGCAGGCGCCATCCGCGCGTTCGAGGTCGGCGAGGCGCGTCTCCTCGGCGGTGCGCAGGTCGCGGATCCAGAAGGACTGGCGGGGCGGGGTCAGGGTGAAGTGGGAGCGCACCAGGGCCAGCCAGCGGCCGTCGTGGGACTCGTAGCGGCACTCGATGCGCTTCTGGGCCAGGCCCAGGCCGATGATCTCCCCCAGGCCAAAGATGGCAATGGTCCAGAGGAAGAAGCCGAAGACCTTCAGGATGCGCCGGGTCGCGGGATCGAGCATGGTCGTCCTTTCGCGGGCGCCGGGGCGCCGGCGCCAGCATACACCCGCCGCCCGCCGGGGTGAAGCTCAGCGCTTGCGGGCCAGGAAGATGAGCTCGCCGGGGACGCGGCTGCCGACGGGGTTGCGCTCGAAGTCGGCGTAGACGTCCTCCACCTCGAAGCCGCAGCGCGCCAACAGGTGCTCCGCCTCGTACCGGAAGAGATAACGTATGGGAAAGGAGTGAACCAGGCGCTCCTCGCGACCGCCCGGGTGGGTGACGTGGTAGATCAGCTCGCAGTCGAGGACCTGGTTGAACAGGTCCACGGCCGGGTTGCGCCACGTGCGCCGCACCCGCCGGCCGTCCGGCAGCTCGAAGGGCGGCTCGTCCCCCTGCTCCTCGCTCCGGCGCTCGTCGGTGAGGCGGTCCAGGTCGGGATTGAAGAGGTTGAGGATCAGCAGGCCGCGGTCGAGCAGGTGGCGGCTGACGCAGTCCAGGCAGGCGCGCTGGTCCTCCACCGCCAGCAGGTGCTGGAACGAGCGGAAGGCCACGATGGCCAGGCGGAAGCTGCGCCCCACGTCGAAGCGCCGCATGTCGGCGATCATGAGGCGCGCGCGCTCGCGCACCGGCTCGGGCTCGTCCATCAGCTTCTCGCGGCAGAGGGAGATCATGGGCGCCGAGCTGTCCAGGCCGAGGACAGTGTGCCCGGCCCGCGCCAGGGGGATGAGCACGCGGCCGGTGCCGCAGCCGAGCTCGATGACGCTGCCGCCCTCCCGGCGCGCCAGCTCGTCGTAGAAGGCG
>JAFGBK010000120.1 GCA_016933175.1 Candidatus Krumholzibacteriota bacterium
GGCGGCGTACCAGCCGCCGCCCAGCACCTCCGCCGCGCCCGGAGAGGGGCGCCCGCCCGCCAGGACGCGGCGCAGCACCTCGGGATCGGCCCCCGTGCCCGCGGTCGGCGCCCCCATGCTCGAGGCGATGCGCCGCCCGCCGAGGAAGATGCTGATGGCGTGGTCGGCGGGCCGCTCGGGCCAGAGCAGGGCCACGTCGGCGGCCATCAGGTCGTCCCGGCCGTTGAGGAGCCCGCCGGCCAGCAGGATCTCGCCGCCAGGCAGGGGCGCCGCCGCGGCCATGAGCAGGCCCGCCGGCGGCGGCGCGTCGTAGCCCAGGCCGGCCAGGTCGGCGGCGGACAGGACCAGGAGCCCCGACCGGGCCTCGCCGGCTGCGCCCGCCGCGGCCAGGTAGTCTGCCAGCTCGCCGCCGGACGGCGCCAGGGAGCGCGTGCGCTCGCCGCCGGTCCGGTAGAGGACGACCTCGCCGGAGTCCGCCAGGAGGACGAACTCCAGGCGCGGTTCGGCGGCCAGGAGGGCCCGCGCCCGTTCGGGCCCGCGGCCGGCGCCGAGGGTGGCCAGGGCGCGCAGCCGGTCCAGGCGCTCGGCCAGGCGCAGGCGCGCCACACGCAGGTTCACCTCCATGGTCGAGGCGGCCAGCTCGACGACACGGCGCCCGAAGACGGCGTTGCCGATGCCGATGGTGGCCGAGGCCGATGTGATGATGAGGATGGTGAAGGCGGCGATGAGCCGCGTCTTGAGCGAGAGCTTGCGCAGCCAGCGCGGGCCGCCGGCCCGCGGCGCCGGCCGCGGCGCCGCCCCGTTCCGTTCGCCCACCGGATTCCTCTCCTTGCTGGTCAGTATGGAATCCTCATACACACGACTCGCCGCTCCGGAGCGCTCGACTCCGTATTCCGGGTTCCAGACCCATTATCGTCACCTGAAGCCTGCATTGTATAGCCTTTTCAGACATGCTCGTCTGGAGCCATCCACCCCATGGATCGCGGACTTCCTTCGCATCTCTTTCTCGCAGTTGGAGCTAGCGTCACAATCGATCTTCGGGAGGAGCGAAGAAACGTATATCGATCCTATACGACCTGGCTCTCCCCATCATCCGCTCTATGCGCATAAACAACAGCCGCGCAGTCGGTTAATGCCGAACCACGGCGCTTGACACGCCTCTTGCGGAAGGCTCGCCGGACTCCCATCGAACCCGACGCCGGCCCGCCGGCCGGCCAGCAAGGAGCGAGACCATGGGCAAGAAGGCCATCGCCTACGTCGCCGACATCATCCTGGGCAACACGGGGGAGATCATCCCCCGCGACCGCCAGCGTGCCGCCATCGAGCGCCACGCCCGGGAGGAGGGCATCGAGATCGTCGCCTGGTTCGAGGACGAGATCTGGACGGAGGACCTGCTGGCGCGTCCCGGCATCAAGGCGCTGTTCGCCTGCGAGACGGACTGCGACCGGATCCTGGTGGAGCGCTGCTGGTGCCTGTCGCGCCACTGGCCCGAGCTGCGGCAGTTCCTCCAGGTGCTCGAGCGGCGCAACGCGCGCCTGGAGTCGGCCACCCTGCTCTGGGACTGCGTCTCCCAGCAGGCGCGGCAGTACTATCGCCGGACGCCCATCCAGGCGCCCGTCCAGCGCGAGCAGGCGCCCGCGCCGGCCGCCGAGCCGCGGCCCGTGGCGCGTCCCGCCCAGTTGCGCTTCGCCGGCCTTCGGCGCAAGCCGGCCTAGGGGGCGCGCGATGATCGGAGAGGCCTCCCGCACCATCTACTGGAACATCGGCGGCGTCTGGGTCATGTACCTGCTCTTCGGCCTGGCCCTGGCCGCCTGCGGCTACGGCCTCTGGCGGCGCGTCCGTTTCTGGCGCGCCGGCAAGGCCGACGGCGAGCGGCTGGGCGACTGGGGACGCCGCCTGTGGCTGCTGGTGGCGGAGCTCGCCACTCAGCGGCGCGTGCGCGGCTCGCGCCTGCCGGGCGTCTTCCACTCGCTGATCTTCTACTCCTTCCTCGTGCTCGTCGTGACGACGGCCGTGGTGGCCCTCGACGCCGACCTGCACACCTCCTTCTTCCGCGGCTGGCTCTACCTGACCCTGAGCGTCGGCGCGGAGCTGGGCGGCGCGCTGATCCTGGTCGGCGTGGGCATGGCCGCCTGGCGGCGCTTCGTGCGCCGGCCCGAGACCCTCGAGCGCACCTGGTCCGACGCCTGGCCGCTGGCCCTGGTCGGCCTGTTGACCCTGACGGGCTTCCTGGTCGAGGGGCTGCGCATCGTCGAGGCCGGTGACGCCTGGCGCAGGTTCACCCCCGTGGGCTGGGGCGCGGGGCTGCTGTTCGCCGGCCTGGACGGCGGGACCGCGCGCGAGCTGCACCGCGTCCTCTGGTGGAGCCACACGGCGCTGGCCTTCGCCTGGATCGCGTCGATCCCCTACACGAAGTTCATGCACCTGCTCTCGCTGCCGGCCAACGTCTTCTTCCAGAAGCTGCGGCCCCATGGCGAGCTGCGCCGCGTGAACATCATGGAGCTGCTGGCGGCCGAGGACTTCGATCCCGACGACTTCCGCCTGGGCGTGCAGACGGCCGCCGACTTCACCTGGAAGCAGCGCCTGGACTTCGACGCCTGCATCGCCTGCGGCCGCTGCGAGGAGGTCTGCCCCTCCACCCAGGCCGGGCATCCCTTCTCGCCGCGCCAGTTCATCGCCGGCTGCCTGGCGGCCCTGGACGCGAAGACGAACGGCGGCGGCCCGCCGGCCGTCGTCGGCACGGCCTTCGACCAGGAGTTCATCTGGCACTGCCGCACCTGCATGGCCTGCATGGAGGTCTGCCCCGCCTGCATCGACCACGTGGACAGCCTCGTGGAGGTGCGCCGCAACGAGGTGCTGGTGCAGGGCCGAATCCCCGCCGAGGCCCGCGACGCGCTGAAGCTGCTCGAGAGCGCGGGCAATCCCTTCGGCCCTCAGAACGACCGCGTGGAGTGGATCCGCGAGCTCGGCGTGCCCGTCGTCCCCGCCGGCGGGGAGTGCGACGTGCTGCTGTGGATCGGCTGCTGCATCGCCTTCGACCCCACCAAGCGGCGCATCGCGGAGGACCTGTGCCGGCTGCTGGATCGCTGCGGCATGGACTGGGGCATCCTCGGCGAGGACGAGCGCTGCTGCGGCGATCCGGCCCGCGTGCTGGGCGAGGAGCGGCTCTTCCAGGACGCCGTCAAGGCGCAGATCGAGAAGATCCAGAGCCGGCGCTTCAAGATCCTGCTCACGAGCTGCCCGCACTGCTACAACGTGCTCAAGAACGAGTACCCCCAGTTCGGGGGCGACTTCAACGTCGTCCACCACTCGGAATTCCTCCACGAGATGATCTGGTCCGGCGAACTCCGGCCGCGGCCCGCGCGCCTGCGCAAGGTCGTCTACCACGATCCCTGTTACCTGGGCCGCTACCAGAAGATCTACGACGCGCCGCGCCAGGTGCTGCAGAGCCTCGCCGGCTGCGAGGTGACGGAGATGCGCGACGCCATGGACCGCAGCCTCTGCTGCGGCGGCGGCGGCGGGCACTTCTGGATGGACCTCAAGGAGGGCGAGCGCATCAACAACCTGCGCGTGCGCCAGGCCCAGGAGGCGGGGGCCGACACCATCGTCACCGCCTGCGCCTACTGCAAGCAGATGCTGGACGACTCCGTGAAGCTCACCGACCTCGACGAGGCGATCGAGGTCGTCGACATCGCGTCGCTGGTCCTCGAGAGTCTCGCGGACCGCGAGCAGCGGCCGGCCCGCGAGGACACCGCCGAGGCCGCTTCCTAGGCATCCGATCCCTCACGCGAAGACGCGCCGGCCGCCACGAGCGGCCGGCGCGTCGCTTTGCCGTTGCGGCCGCGCCCCGCGCGTGGGATGCTCGCCGCCCCATGGCGACGCTAAGGAGGCCGCCATGCCCCATCCCAAGACCGGACCCTCCGGGCGCATCCGCGCCCTCCTGGGCGTGCCGCTGTTCCTGGCCCTGGGGCTGCTGGTGCTGCAGCTGCTGACGGCCGGGCGCTACGGCATCTTCTGCGACGAGATGTACTACGTGGCCGTCAGCAAGCGCCTGGCCTGGGGCGCCGTGGACCACCCGCCCCTGGTGGACGCGGTCACATGGCTGAGCCGCTTGCTCTTCGGCGACGCCCTGCTGGGCCTGCGCCTCTGGCCGGCCCTGGCCGGCGCCATGACGGTGATGCTGACGGCCGACCTCGCCCGCCGCCTGGGCGGCCGGCACCTCGCCCAGGGCCTGGCAGCCCTGGCCATCCTCGCGGGGCCCGCCTTCCTGGCCCTGTTCGGCACCCTGTCCATGAACGCCTTCGACATCCTGCTGTGCACGCTGGCCCTGCAGATCCTGGTGCGGATCCTGAACCGGCCCTCGCCGCGCCTGTGGCTGGCCTTCGGCCTGGTGGCGGGCATCGGCCTGGAGAACAAGTACACCATGGGGGTCCTGGGACTGGGCGCCCTGGCGGGGCTCCTGGCCACCCCGGCCCGGCGCGAGCTGCGCCGGCCCTGGCCTTACCTGGCGGCGCTGATCGCCGGGCTCATCTTCCTGCCCCACGTGCTCTGGCAGGCGCGGCACGATTGGCCCGTCCTGGAGTTCATGGCCAACGCCCAGCGCTACAAGAACCAGCCCCTGTCGCCTCTCGGCTTCTTCGGCCAGCTCGCCCTGGGCCTCAACCCGCTGACGCTGCTCCTGTGGGCGCCCGGCCTGATCGCCCTGTTCGCGCGGCGCTGGCGGCCGCTGGGCATCCTCGTCGCGGTCGGCCTGCTGACCTACCTGCTGGGCCGATCGAAGTTCTACTACGTGATGCCCTTCTTCCCCCTGCTTCTGGCGGCCGGCGCCGCGTGGTGGGAGCGGCGCCTGGCCGGCTGGCGGCCGCGCTGGCCCAAGCCGGCCCTGCTCGGCGCCATCGCCCTGACGGGCGCGCTGCTGGTTCCCTACGGCGTGCCGCTGCTGTCGGTGAAGGCCTTCATCCGCTACGGCGACGCCCTCGGCCTCACGCGCCATCTCAAGCTGGAGCGCGCCGACCGGGTGGACCTGCCGCTGCACTTCGCCTACCGCTTCGGCTGGGAGGAGATGGTGGACCAGGTGGCCGGCGCCTACCACGCCCTGCCGGCCGAGGACCGCGCGCGCTGCACCATCCTCGCCAGCAGCTACAACAAGGCCGCGGCCATCGACTACTTCGGCCCGGCGCGCGGCCTGCCGCCGGCCCTGGCCACGCAGAACCAGTACGGGCTCTGGGGGCCGGGCCAGCAATCGGGCGAGGTGAGCCTCTGCGTGGGCTTCCGGGAGGAGGTCCTGGCGAAGTACTTCGCCGTTGTGGAGCGGGTGGCAGCCGTGGAGCACCCCTACGCCCACCCCAACGAGACCGGCTACCCGATCTGCGTCTGCCGCGAGCCCTTCCACTCGTTCCAGGTGATCTGGCCCCGCATCCGCGTCTTCATCTAGGAGGCGCGGATCGGGCTGATCGTCCGGGGCTCGCGAACGAGCCTGCGGCGCGGGCGCGGGCAGATGCCGATGATGCCCTGCACGGCCGGGATCAGAGGCGCGCGGCCTACTCCATCTCGTCCGGCCTCAATCCTTCGATGATCTCGGCGGACACCCAATAGATGTTGCCCTTCCGGTCA
>JAFGBK010000121.1 GCA_016933175.1 Candidatus Krumholzibacteriota bacterium
CGGCTCGGCGCCCGGCACGAACTTCATCTTGGCCTGGACGATCCGGTGACTCTTGGTCGCAAGGCTGATCGGCGGGTTGTACCAGATCAGGAAGACGCCCTTGCGCCATTCGTAGGCCGCGTTCGTCTCGGCGATATCGGCGTCGGCCGCGAGGGCCGTGGAGCCGTCGTAGCCCGCGCCGGCGCTGAAGTACACGCTGGTCCAGGCCCGCGCACCCCATCCGTCGGGATCGGCCCGCCAGCCCGGGTGACGCGTCGCCGCGTCGGGCTCGTCGAACGTATAGGCGTGGTCCGTGTTGGTGCCGCCGATCTCCGGGACATGGAAGCTGACATGGTCGAGATACAGCGGGCCGTGATAGGTGCCGCGCATCGTCGCCTCAACCCCGACGAGGTTGATCATCTTCGGGTTGAAGTCGCCCTGCACGCTCCCGCCCGGAGGCGCGGACGTGCTCACGGGCAGCATCAGCCGGACCCACTCGCCGTCCTGCATGGCCACCGAGGCGCCGTAGGAGGATTTCCAGGCCGCGTCCTTGACGTACAGCCTCAGCATGTTCGGCTGGCTCCAGCTCGCGGTCTGGGTGCCGGTCGGGCAGTAGACATAAGCGCGCACAACCCGGCCATCGAGATCAAACGGCGCGCTCTTGCCCGGCGGCGGGTCGTAGCGCATGTCCACCTGCGCGGCGCCCTGCGTGGGATTCACCCCGCTGTCAACGTCGACATCGAGCCGCAGTGCGTACGACCCCTCGAGCGAGGCCGACGCGGACTGCACGGCCTGCGTGATCCGGTCCACGCCGGGATACGTCTCGACCACCCACCCCTCTAGGCCCGACTCGAAGCCGTAGCACAGGTCCTGCAGGGGCGCCGGTGTCGGAGAGAAAGACACGGCGTCCATGTAGATCGGTCCACTGTAAGTCGCCGTCGCCATCCCAACGGAAAGACTGATCCCCAGCATGCGGATGCGGGTGGGATCGAAATCCGGCGTCATGTATCCGCCGCCGGACGGCTCGGTCCAGGAAGGCGTCAGCGTGACCTTCATCCAGGTCCCTTCCTGCACGGGCGTCCAGGACCCGTACTCGGCTCGTCCCTGGTCGTCCTTGACGAGGACCCGCAGGCCGTTGGCGTTGGTCGGACAGCCCTGCGCGCCGGGAGGACAATACATGTAGACCGCGATCTCCCGTCCCTCGAGATCTGCGGGGACATCGGCGAAGCCCGGCGGGTAGTACTGCATGTCCACCGAGGCCTCGCCGGCGTCGCGCGTCGCGTCGGTCCCGTCGAGATCAACGTCGAGCCGCAGGCAGGCATCACCCTGTGCAGGATCCACGGCCGTAGTGCGCACCACGCTGGTGATCGCGAGATTGCCCGGGTCGTCGCACGGGATAAAGCCCTGCTCGCTAGCCTCGAAGCCGTACTGCACGTTGGTGAACGCAAGCGGGAAGCCCACGTGGTCGAGGTAGAGCGGGCCGTCGTAGTCGCCCGCCATCTCGATGCCGACGCCGAGGGAGATGATCTGCTTCGGGTCGAAGCCGGACTCCACGGAGCCGCCGTCGGGCGCATTCGTGCTCGGCGTCAGCTTCACGCGCACCCAGTGCCCGTCGCGGATCGCCGTGGCCGCGCTGTACTCCGCGAGCCAGTTGGTATCCTTCGCGAAGAGGCAGAGCGTGTTCGGATTGGCGCTGTCGCCACTGCCCGAGCCGGGCGGACAGTAGACGTAAGCCGAGATCGTGTCGCCCTCCAGGTCCAGCGGCGCGATCGCCATGGGCGGCGGGTTATAGCGCATGTCCACCTTCGTCGCGCCCTGCGTGAAGACGGCCCCGCCATGCGCCGAGATGTCCAGGCGCAGGGCATAGTCACCCTCGAGGGCTGTCGCCGCCGACTGCACAACGTCTGTCACGGCCGCCGACGTCGGGTACGTTTCGTGTTCCCATCCTTCCTCGCCGGTCTCGAACCCGTAGCGCAGGTCCTCCAGCGGGACTTGCTCGGCCGGGAAGCAGACCGCGTCCATATATAGAGGCCCCTGGTACACGGCCGAGGTGCAGCCCGCCGCGAGCTTCAGGCCGATGGTGCGGATGCGGGTCGGATCGAAATCCGGATCCTTCAGGCCGTTGGTCGGCGTGGAGGTGGAGGGGATAAGTGTCACCTTCTGCCAGACGCCTTCGGCGATGGGCGTCCAGGAGCCCATCTCCGTTTTCCAGGCGGCGTCCTTCACGACGATCTGGAATCCGTTCGGCTGGTCGGTGTCGCCGCGAGCGCCGGCGGGCGAGTACACGTAGAGCGCCAGCTCCTGCCCTTCGAGGTCGACCGGGACATCCACACGGAAGGGCGCGAAGTACTGAAGGTCCACCCCGACCTCGCCGCCGTCCAGGGCGGCCGCCGCGCCGTCCAGGTTCACCTGCATGCGCAGACAGCCGTCACCCGTCGCGGCCGGGAAATCCGTGCACCACTGCGTCCCTGTGATCGCCAGGTTCCCCGAATCGCCGGTGGGCACGACGCCCTCGTCGTCGGTCTCGAACGTGCACTGTTCGTTGCTGACCACGGGCAGGTCGCCGCCCGCGGAGAAGGCCACGCCGTCCAGGTAGATACGGCCGCTGTAGGTCGAGGTCGAGCCGTCCGGCGTCGCCACCTTCACGCCAACCGCGACGATGCTCTTGGGATCGAAGCCCGCGTTCATGAACCCGCCCGGCGCCTCGTTGGTCGAGGGTACGGTCGAGACTTCGTACCAGTAGCCCTCGTGCACCGGCAGCGGGCTGCCGTAGAAAGCCTTCCACCAGCTATCCTTAAAGAAGACCTGGATGGTGTTCGGGTTCGCGTGGTCGCCGCGCAGGCCGTCCGGGCAGTACACCCACGCGCGAACCGTCTCCCCCTCGAGGTCCAGGGGAGGCAGGGCCCCGAAAGGCGGGTGCTCGTTCATGCTCACCCACATCTCGCCCTTGCTCCGGGTCGC
>JAFGBK010000122.1 GCA_016933175.1 Candidatus Krumholzibacteriota bacterium
CTGCGTCTGCCGCGAGCCCTTCCACTCGTTCCAGGTGATCTGGCCCCGCATCCGCGTCTTCATCTAGCTAGTAGAGCGCCTTGACCCGCGACCAGGTGGCGGCGCCGGTAGCAGTCGGGTAGTACATGCCGATGGTGCCACTCAGGTGCGCATCGTATCCGGGCGGCACCTCCTGTCCGCTGGGGGGTGGATTAATAATCCACACACCATAAACCGGTTCGACGGGATCGCCGAGGATGAAGTGGACCGTGCCCCCGTCGAGGAGAAGATCGATGGCCAATTGACCCATCCCGTGATCCGGGAACAGGTAGAGCATCACCGGCTCGAGGCCGCCTGCCAGCCAGAGCGTGCCGTCCGTGAAGCTGGGCGGCGCCGTCATGTCGACGGGCCCGTCGCCCCACTCGGCCGGCGTGCCGAGGTCCTCGCGCACCTCCAGGCGCCCTCCCTGGCAGGTGACCGTGGTCATCGAACCCGCCACCTCGACCGCATCGACGACGATGCCCGTGGTGTACAGCGTGTATTCGTAGAACGAGGGGTACCAGGGAACGACACCCTCGGGATCGACATCCTCGATCGTCCCCACGACGAGGACATGGTCGCCCGGCGCCAGGTTGTCCAGACCCTGATCCGTGGCGATGAAGCCGGAGAGTGCCATCCCGAGCTCCTCGGGCCAGTCCGCGGCGGCCGGCACCGCCGTCATCAGAATTGCCGCCACCATTGCCAGCAGGAATCCGCTCCGTATCATGATGCCCCCTCCACGTCTCGACAGGACCGGCTTCGCCGGCGGACCGCCGCCACGAAGTAATCAATTCTAGCACCATGGACATGCGGGATCACGGCGAATCGCCGAGAAGAGAAGTGCAAGGCGCCCCCCGGCCTGCGCCGCTGAAGGTGTCACGCGGATGTGCCATGCATCGGCAGGCGCCTCGCCACAGCGCGGCGTTCAGGAACGGCGCAGGCTGCCCAGGACCAGGCAGAGCACCGACACGGTGATGGCGGGGATCACCTCGTCGACGCCGCCCAGCCAGGTGCCCGCCAGGCGAGGCGCCAGCCACTCCTTCCACAGCAGCGTCGTCACCACGCCGCCGGCGATGGAGGCCACGGCGCCGGCCCGCGTGGCGCCTCGCCAGAAGAGCGCCGCCAGCAGGGACGGCGTGATGGCCGCGCCGTAGATGGTGTAGGCGTACAGCGCCCGCTCGAAGAAGCCCTCCGACCTGGCGAAGCCCCGCGAGACGAGATAGGCGATGAAGCCCAGGGCCAGCACCACGAGCCGGCTGGCGAGCACCAGGCGCCGCTCGCCCCGCGACGCCCGCGTGTCGGGCGCCGCCGGGGTGTCCGAGTCGCCGCCGGCAGTCTCGTCCCCGCCGCGGCGCCGCAGCCAGAGATCGCGCACGAGCGTCGTGGCGGGCACCAGCAGGTAGGAGTCCGCCGTGGAGATGATCACCCCCACCAGGGTCGTCAGCAGCACGGCGCCCAGCAGGGGCGGCAGGAAGCGCGCCGCCGCGAAGACCAGCACGTGCCGCCCGTCGGCCGCGTCGGGAATCAGGCTGGCGGCCACCCAGGCGCAGGCGATGATGAGCAGCTCCACCGCCGCCACGGCAAAGACCAGCGCCGTCGTCGCGCGCGTGGCGCCCCGCGCGTCCCGGCAGGCGCTGAAGCGCTGGAACATGTTGGCGTCACCCAGCACCAGCAGAAAGGGCGGCAGGCAAAAGTTGACCAGGTCCAGCCCCGACCAGACGCCCCACAGGCGCATGTGATCGGACCGCCCGGTGGCCTGGAAGGCCTCGGCCATGCCAGGCAGGCCGCCCGCCTTCGCCCAGAGCACCGGGAGGGTCACGGCGAAGGCCAGGGCCATGACGACGCCGTTGGCGACGTCCGTGTAGGCCACGCTGAGCAGGCCGGCCAGCATCGTGTAGGCGACGATGAAGGCGGCGGCCACGGCCGTCGCCGCCCCGTCGGAGAGCAGGGGCTCGCCGGCGCCGTCCACGAGGACGGTTCGCAGCACGGCGCCGCCCGCGTTGTACTGGTAGCTGACGATGACCAGGTAGGCGATGACCAGGGCCAGGGCGCTCAGGACACGCGGCAGATCGCCGAAGCGGCGCCCGATGATCTCGGGCACGGTCCAGCTGCCCAGCCGGCGCACGCGGCCGGCCACGCGCGTGAGCAGGGCGATGCCCAGCACGCCGCCCAGGGGCAGCAGGAAGGCGGCGGCGCCGGCCTCGTAGGTCTTGCCGGCGTTGCCCAGCACGGAGCCCGTGCCGATCCAGGTGGCCAGCATGGTGCCCACCAGCACCCAGGGCGTCAGGCGCCGGCCGGCCACGGCGAAGTCGGCCTGGGTGCGCACGCGACGCGCCTTCCAGATCCCCACGCCCAGCAGGGCGATCAGGTAGACGAGGATGACGGCGAGGTGGATCACGGCGCCTCCCGCGCGGGCCGGCGCGGCCCGCAGGGGGTCAGCATAGCGGATGATGCACTTCCCGGCGAGGCTCATCGCAGTCCGCGACGGCGCGTCGTCCCCGTCGTTTCGCGTCATTGACATGAAGTTCCTGCGATCCGGGGCATGTCCATTGCGTTGACCGGCGCGAGGCAGGGCAACGGTCTGCCTGCCGCAGCGAAACGACGTGCCATGATCGGATCGAACAAGGGAAAAGTGTGGGTCATCCCGGACGAGCCGCCCGAGAAGCTCGACAAGAAGGAGCTGGCGGCCGTGACGATCGTTCCGGGATCCGCTGCCGCGGAGGCGGCGGGCCTGCGGCCCGCGCGCCCCGTGCAGCCTGGGCGGGAGCCCGCGCGCGGCCTCGACTGGCGGCCGCCGACCGAGACGGGGTCGGGGACGGAGCCGGCGACGCCCCTGCCCGCCTGGCTCCAGCTCCTGGCGGCCTACCTGCCCTCGGGCGCGGCCCTGCACCTGTTCACGCGGGGCCGGCGGCGCTGGGTCTGGTCGTCCATCGCCCTCGCCAGCCTCGCCTGGTGGATCCTCGCCCTCGCGCTGTGGCCGCGGCTGGCCGCCGGGAGCGGCGGGCCGCCCTTCGCCTTCTGGACGGTCGGCAGCGCCGTCGCCCTGCTCGCAGGCTTCGCCGGCTGGGGCGAGGCCCTGCGCCTGGCCGCCGCCGACCGACGCCTGCGTCCGGCGCGCCTGCCGCGCTGGCTGCGCCAGCGCGGCGTGGCCGGCCTGCTGGGCCTGGTCGTGCCGGGGCTGGGCCTCCTGGCGTCCGGCCGGCCCTGGCGCGCGGCCGCGGCGCTGTGGATCGCGGGTCCGTGGACGCTCGCCCTGCTGATCCTCCTGCGGGCTCGGGACCTGGCCCTGATCAACGCCAGCGCCGGCGCCCATGCGCTCCCCGATCCGGTGCTGAACCTGGCCGTCCTCGCGGCCATGGTCGTACTCTGGATGTTCAGCGCCCTGTGGCTGGGCGGCGCCCTGGAGAGCGCCCGTCTGGCCGGCGACCGCCGTGTCATCGCCCGCGTCGGCCGCAGCGACGGCATCCTCGTGGCGCTGCTCATCACGCTGATCGGGTTCTTCGTGAGTTCGGGACCGTCGATCCTCGCCCGCCAGTGCGACCGCACGGCGCGGGGGCTCGAGAAGGATGGCCTGGCGCTGGCCGCCCTGCACGCCCAGCGCGCCGCCATGCGTCTGGCGCCGGGCGAGCCGGAGTACGCCCTCAAGACGGCCACCCTCTACGACACCCTCGACCGCTGGCGCGAGGGCGCCGCCCTGCGCGGCCTGCTGCGCGAGCGCTATCGCCTCGTCGCCGAGGCCCGCCATCCCGCGCCACGGCGCGCCGCGTCACGGCCTGCCGCCTCACGACCCGCCGCGCCGCATCCCGCCGCGCCGCCGTCCGTGTCGGAGGAGATGCCCGTCACAACGGCGCACGCGGATCTAACGCCCGCCTGGGACCGGCTCGACAGCCTGTACTGAACTGGATGTCATGGGGAATCCCCGTGGCGATGCTGAGCAGCAGGAAGGCCGCCAGGAAGAAGCTGGCGACGAAGACCGCCGCTTCGGTCGCTGCGAAGAAGACCGCGAGCCTGCCTCCTGGCTGGCGATTTCGGCGAACGCGGCCGCTTCCCCCTCCTCGAAGGGGCGCAACAGCACCCTCGGCGATTCGGTCCACGCGCCCGCGACTGGATTGTCCCCCTCCCCCTTCCGGTACCGTACGCGATGACAGCTGACGAGATGTCGATTCACTGCTTGACTGCCAGAGGAGTCGCGTGCGTTCGTCGCTCCGCGCTCAGAAGAGCGACTTGAGGCGGCTCCACGTCACCCCGCTGACCGCGGTGACGCCGAGACCGTCGTCGACCTGATAGATCAGGTCCGTGGTGTTGACGGCGATCCACAGGAACTCGCCGTCGTGGGCGATTCCGTTAGGCGAGCCCCCGGCGTCGGGACACACGAAGGAGTCGACGATAGCGCCGTCA
The DNA here is from genome assembly GCA_016933175.1 of Candidatus Krumholzibacteriota bacterium. GTDB lineage: Bacteria > Krumholzibacteriota > Krumholzibacteriia > JACNKJ01 > JACNKJ01 > JAFGBK01. Next base: position 4,417 of record JAFGBK010000122.1, read on the forward strand.
GCCGGATCGATCTGGTAGATCAGGGCGCCGCCGGCCAGGTTGTTGTCGGAGACCCAGATGTACCCCGCGCCGTACGCCAGTCCGTAGGGCGACGTGCCGGGGGCATCATAGTACTGGATGGGATTGCAGAGCGTGTCGAGCTCCCAGATCTTCTCCGGCCCCCGCGAATCGGCGAGCCAGAGACTCGCACCATCCCAGCCCAGTCCCAGCGCCTGCGGGTCATCCCCGGGCGCCGGGTACTGCTCGATCACCGCGCCGGTCGTGGGATCCATCTTGAAGATGGCGTCGCCCGAGACATCGCTCTGCCAGAGGTACTGGCCATCGTAGGCGAGGCCCTGCGGCGAGCTCCCGGCGTAGGGGATGACCGCGAGAACGGCTCCCGTCGCCGGATCGAGCTGGTAGATGTTGCGCTCCTCGGTGGGGGCGAAGATGACCTGATAGAGCGTCCCCTCCACCCAGGCGAGATCGCCGGTGTTGGCCCCCGCGCAGGGAATCGTGTGCAGCACGTCGCCGAGCTCGGCGCGTGCCGGTGTGACGGAAACCAGGCTCATCGTTGCGACGGCCATCGCCGCGATCAACATCATGTCGCGAAATCTCATCGGAGAACCTCCTCGGGTTCCGGCCAAACCTCTCGCGGCGCATCGTCGTGGGATAAGGAGGATATAATGCGTTGCTGCGCCTTGCGTCTTCAGTGGTGAGCTGTGGGCCATTTCCAAGTATAGCACCAACCGCGACCCTCGGAGCCCGGTCGTCCACAGGTCAGCCCGGCTTCTGGGACCGCGGGATCTTTCGCCTCCAGCTCATGACGCCGAGCACCAGGCACCAGACGCCGGCGACGTAGCAGCAGAGGAGCCCCGCCGTGCCGACCAGCAGCGCTCCCGCCACCGCGCCGAGATGCCCAACGACGATGCTGACCGCCCCGGCGAGGAACAGGCGCGGAGTCATCGCGTGGTCGAGCCGGCCGAACCAGAAGAGAAACACCCCGATGACGAAGGCGATCAGACCGGCGACGATCCCGACGTGCCCGAACAGGCCGTTAGGATCCGGATCGTAGTACACGGCCCCGAGCGTCAAGGCGACGACCAGACTCACCACGCCACTCAGCGCGAGTAGCACCCCTCCGATGGACGTCAGCCCTCCCGGCATGCGGAATCTCATGTCCGTCCTCCTCGTCATCGGGCCGGTGACCGGCGCCTAATACACACGCCGAAGAGGCTGCAGACGATGATCATCAGGTAGAGAACGCCGGCGATGCACACGCAGGCGACCGGCGAGGTCTCACGGGAAAGGAACGCCACTGCCATCCCCTAATCCAGATCCTGCGGTTTCAGCCTCTCCACGAAGGACGTGCTGATCCAGTAGATACCGTCGCCCAGGAGGAACAGGTACTCGCCGTCCGGCGACAGCGCCAGGAAGCCGCCGCAGCTGTACGGGGTCTTGATGCGCTCGCTCCAGGAGCCGTCGGCCTTGCGGTAGGAGATCCAGAGCTCGTCGGAGCGGCGGTCCCGGTTCTGGCCGGTCAGCATGTAGCTCCCGTCCGGGGTGATCAGGATCACGAACTCCACGGCATCCGAGTTGTAGTCCGCGCCCAGCTCCTCCGGCGCGGTGAACTGCCCGTCCACGAGGCGCGAGACGTAAACCGCCTCGTTCGCCATCATGAGGTTCCGGGTGAAGTAGAGCGAGCCGTCGGCGGTGACGCAGTGCAGCCGCTCCATGGCGCGCGTGTTGATGAGCGGCGACACCGGCGCCGGCTCCGACCATCCCTCGCCCGCCCGCTCGACGACGTAGATGTCGGTATCGCTCTCGCGGGTCGGGTCGCTGAAGTACTCGATGTAGAGCCGGCTGCCGTCGGGCGAGAAGACCGGCCGCTGGACCGCCGTTTCGATATGCGCCGTGAAGGGGGCGAGCTGCGGCGCGGTCCACTTGCCGTCGACCCTCTTCATGAAGTACAGGCGCTGCGTCGCGTCGCCCGGCTCGTCGGAGTACAGGTTGCGCCGGGTGCACCAGAAGACCTCGCCGTGATCCGGCGAGAACACCGCCGCGCTGTGCTCGAAGTCGGTGTCCACGGAGATGATCCCGGGAGCGAAGAGCTCGGGGACCTCGCCGGGCGGCTCCTGCCCGAAGTAGAGCCCGGTGAGTTCCGCGCGATCGCCTTGCTGGGCGGTTGATCCGGTCACACCCAGCACGAGCAGACAGAGAACCATGAGCGCGTTCTTCATAGCGACTCCTCTTGCGGATGTGAGCTGTCAGGCAGTGCTCGCTCGCCCAATCGCTCTCACCATACTCCAGGCAGCAGCCTGTACCTCACCTTCTCGCTGTACTCGGCATACCCTGGCAGGCCATGGCTGAGCATGAGGTCTTCCCTGTAAGTCCTATACACGAACAGCCCAGCGATCACTAGGCTCGGGATGATCGCCCACAAGGAACTCAATGCGAGGGGTAGTCCCAGAAAGGCCACGATGATCGCAAGATACATCGGATGTCTTATGCGCCGGTACGCTCCTTCTTGGACGACAACCTGCCCGCGGTCCTCCTGGAGTCGTGCCCAGCTCGAGAGATAGGCGTTGGTCATC
>JAFGBK010000123.1 GCA_016933175.1 Candidatus Krumholzibacteriota bacterium
AAGACAGAAAAAGTATACAGGAACACTGCGGTTCCAGCAATTGGGGACTTGCAGAAACCGGAATCTTGCGGCCGGCGCGGCGTGACGGAGCCTTCCCAGAGGGATCCGGCGGCCAGTGAACGGTGGCGGCGCTGCCGAGCGGGGGCGCGGCAGCAGCACCGCCGCGCCTCAGCGGCGGCGGCGCTGGCCCTCGAGGACGGCTGCGGCGTTGCGCCGCAGGCCCTCGGCGCCCGCGCGCATGAGGGGCGTGCCGGCGAAGCGGGCCGCGAGGCCGGCGCGGTCGAGGGCGAGCAGGGGCGCTAGCTCGAGCAGGCCCTGATCCGGACGCGGGTGGAAGTCCTCCGCACGGGTCGCGCGGGCGCCGGCGTTGAAGGGGCAGACCTCCTGGCAGCGGTCGCAGCCGAAGACGCGGCCTTCCAGGCGGGCGGCCAGCTCGGCGGGGAGGGGGCCGCGGTGCTCGATGGTCAGGTAGCTGAGGCAGTGGCGGGCGTCCAGGCGGCCGGGCGCGGCGAGGGCGCCCGTGGGGCAGGCGTCCAGGCAGGCCCGGCAGTCTCCGCAGCGGTCTGGCTGGGGAGAATCGGGCGGCAGGTCCAGGTCGGTCAGCAGCGCTCCGAGAAATGTCCAGGATCCCAGCTCGGGATCGACGAGGCAGGTATTCCTGCCGATCCAGCCCAGGCCGGCCCGCGCGGCCAGGGAGCGCTCGAGCAGGGGCGCCGTGTCCACGCAGATCCGCGCGGCGCGGGCGCCGTGGCGCTCGGCCAGGAGGCGCGCCGCCTGGCGCAGGCGGCCCCTGAGCACGCGGTGGTAGTCGCGCCCCCGGGCGTAGCGGCTCACGCGGCCGAAGCCGGCGGGGGCGGGTTCGTCCGTCGTGGCCGGATCGTCGGCGCCGGCCGACTTGGCGGCATCCCCGCCACGGCCCTCGCCGGCAGGTCGCGGCGCGTGGTAGCTCACCGAGACCATGATGACGCTGCGCGCGCCGGCGAGCAGGCGCGCGGGATCGCGCCGCGCCTCGGCGTGGCGCGCCAGGTAGTCCATGCCGGCGGCGCAGCCCTCGGCCAGCCAGTCCCGGAAGCGGGCGAAGTCGGGCTGCTCCCCCACGGGCGCGAAGCCCACGCGGTCGAAGCCCAGGGCCAGCAGCTCGGCGCGCAGGCCCTCGGGGTCCGCGGGCCGCGCGCCCGGTGTCACGTCCGTCACGCTGGCATCTCCCTCGGGTCGGCGCGCGGCGGACTACGCGGTCCGCGGCGCGCTGCCGGCACCCATCCTATCACGCCCGCGGCCGGCGCGACGCTCAGAGCCCCTTCAGGAAGGCATAGACGGCCTCGGCCACCAGGCGGTGCCGCTCGGGATTGGCGTGGAGGTCGAAGCCCAGGGTGAGCCGCTCGCGGTAGACCGCCTCCAGGCGCTCGTCGGGCACGTCCCCCAGGCCGTAGGCCGGCGGTCCCAGCTCCAGGGCGTGGACGTTCTCCCGCTCCCTTGCCCAGGCCGCCAGCCGCTCGTAGAGCAGCGTGTCCCCCTTGCGGCGCAGCGGATTGATCACCAGGAAGACGACGCGCACGCCGCGGCCGGCGCCCGCCTCGACGATGCGCCGCCAGTTGCCCTCGTGCTCCGCCCACATCCCCTCGGCGGCGGCCAGGAACTCCGGGTCGCTGGTGTCGGGCCTCTCGCGGCTCCACAGGGGGACGAGGGCCCGCCGCAAGGACGCCTTCTGGGCCTTGGCCTTGTTCACCAGGTAGCGGACGAAGTAGAGGTTGTCGCGGATGAAGGCATACAGGCCGCCCGAGGCGGCCGGGCCCGCCGGCCGGTGGAAGATCCGGTCCCCCGTCGTCACCTGGACGATGGCCGTGTGGACGGGATGCCGGGAGAGGATCCGCTCGAAGTAGACGGCGTGGTGGTAGGGCCCGTAGCCGCCGTGGCCGCCGTTGACCACCTCGAAGCCCGGCGCCGCGCCCGCCGCGTCCAGGCGCGTCTGGAGCACGTGGCACCAGGTCTCGTGGTCCCGGAGCCCAGGGCCGAAGACCTCCGAGTTGCCCAGGACCAGGATGACGGGCCTGGTCCAGTCCGTCTCGGCGCCCCGGTTGCCGTCGGAGTTGATGGTGAAGGGCGGCGTGGGGATGGAGTAGTTGCCCTGCCAGGTTATGGCGCGCTGGCTGGGGCGGTAGACGGTGTGCAGCTCCGGGTCGGGATCGTAGCGCATGGTGGGCAGCATGAACAGGTGCATGAACACTTCACCCAGCAGCACGGCCAGCGCCAGCGTCGCCGCGGCGAAGCCGAGCTTGCGGGCGGCCCAGCCCAGGACCGTGCCGGCCATCCGCCAGGCCCCGTCAGAACTGGAAGTAGATGAAGGCATTGCTCTCCTGTCTGGCCCCCAGGAGCCAGAACACCGCCATGGCCGCGTAGACGCTGGACCGCAGGATCCAGGGCTGCTTCAAGAGGACGCAGTGATCGTCGGACCGGTTCTGCCACCACTGCATGGCCAGCAGGGGCAGGACGTAGAGCAGGATGCGGCCGGCCGTCGCCAGGGACGCCGCGTCCAGGCCGAAGCCGTTGGCCTGGGCGCCGAGCAGCTCCGTGATCTGCCGGAAGCTGTCGTCGCCCGAGATGCCCAGCCCCTCCACGCGGCGCGTGCTGCGAAACAGCAGCCAGCCGAACAGCACCAGGTGGAAGGTCGCCACCCGGCTGGCGAACAGGCGCCAGGCCGCGGGCACCACGCGCCGCGCGGGCTGGCGCTGCACGATCTCGCGGTGGGCGACCAGGATCAGCCCGTGGAAGGCGCCCCACCAGAGGAAATTCCACGAAGCCCCGTGCCACAGGCCGCCCAGGAGCATGGTCGCCAGCAGGTTGCGGTTCGTGGCCCAGTGTCCGCCGCGGCTGCCTCCGAGGGGGATGTACAGGTAGTCGCGCAGCCAGGTGGACAGGCTGATGTGCCAGCGCCGCCAGAAGTCCTGGGGGTTCCTGGCGAAGTAGGGCAGGTTGAAGTTCAGCATCAGCTCGAAGCCGAGGACCCGCGCCAGTCCCCGCGCGATGTCGGAGTACCCGCTGAAATCGCAGTAGATCTGGAAGGCGAAGGCGATGGTGCCGAAGTAGACCATCAGCGACGTGGCCCCGGCCGAGCCGTCGAAGACCGGATCGGCGATGGCCGCCAGGTTGTCGGCGATGACGATCTTCTTGAACAGGCCCCAGACAATCAGCCAGGCCCCCGTGTCCAGAGCTTCCCGCGTGATCGTGCGCAGGCGCTCGAACTGGGGCAGCAGGTTCC
>JAFGBK010000027.1 GCA_016933175.1 Candidatus Krumholzibacteriota bacterium
GCCCCCGCCAGGAAGAAGCCCGCGGCGAAGCTGCCCCTCTGGGATCTCACCGAGCTCTACTCGGGCAAGGACGACCCGAAGATCGAGAAGGACCTGCGCGCCCTCGAGCGGGCCTGCAAGCGCTTCGCCGCCGACTACCGCGGCCGCGTCGGGTTTCTCAACGCCGACGGCCTGGCGCGCGCCCTCGCCGACCGCGAGGCGATCGAGACGATCACCTACCGCCTGTTCATCCACGCCCAGCTCCAGTTCGCCACCAAGAGCAACGATCCCGCCTGGGGCGCCTTCCAGCAGATGATACAGGAGCGGCACACGATGGCGTCCGTCCACCTGGAGTTCTTCCCGGTCGAGTGGACCCAGGTTTCCGACGCGCGCGCTTCCGAGCTGGCCGCCCATCCCGACCTGGCGCGCTACCGCCACTACCTCGAGCACCTGCGCCTGCATGCCCCCCACACGCTCACCGAGCCCGAGGAGGTGCTGGCCAGCAAGCTCTCCCAGGTGGGCGGCTCGGCCTGGGTGCGCTACTACAATTCCGTCCTGGCGGACATCGGCTACCTGTTCCGCGGCCGCAAGCTCACCAGCGCCGAGCTGACGGCCAAGTTCCAGGACCCCGACCGCTCCGTCCGCCGCGACGCCCACAAGGCGCGCGCCGCGGCTCTCATCGCCAACCGCAAGCCGCTGACCTACGCCTTCAACATGGTCCTGGCCGACAGCATGGTGGGCGACGAGGTCCGCCACTACGACCACTGGGTACAGCGCCGCAACCTGGCCAACGAGATCCCCGACAAGGTCGTCGGCGCCCTGGTCAAGGCCGTCCACGGCCGCGCGGACATCCTCCAGCGCTACCTGCGCCTCAAGCGCCGGCTGCTGAAGGTGCCCACCCTCATGAGCTACGACGTCTGGGCGCCCCTGCCCGGCGCGCGCCAGCCCAGGGCCGACTACGCCCACTCCGTCGACCTGGTGCGGACGCTGTTCACCGAGACGCGCCCCAGCTTCGGTCGCGTCGCCGGCAAGCTCTTCGACAAGCGCCACGTGGACGTGCCGCCCTACCCCGGCAAGCGCGCCGGCGCCTTCTGCATGCCCAACATGCAGGGCCTGCCCTACGTCCTCATGAACTGGACGGGCAAGCTGCGCGACACGGCCACCCTCGCCCACGAGTTCGGCCACGCCGTCCACATGGAGCTGAGCCGGGACAAGGGCCCCCTGGGCGTCGTCGAGAGCCTGGTCATGGCCGAGGTGGCCTCGGTCTTCATGGAGACGCTTCTCTACCAGCGGCTCCTGGCCGAGACCCCCAGCCCCCGCGCCCGCCTCGACCTGCTCCGTCAGATCATCGAGGACGGCCTCGCCACCACCTTCCGCCAGATGCAGTTCAACCGCTTCGAGGCGGCCGTCCACAACCACCGGCGCGAGAAGGGCGAGCTGACCCACGCGGACATCGCCGCCCACTTCGCCGAGTGCGACGCGGCCTTCTACGGCGACACGGTCAAGCCGGCCAAGGATGCCGACAACTTCTGGATGTACATCACCCACTTCGTCAACGTGCCGGGCTACGTCTACGCCTACTGCGCCAGCTACCTGGTGGTACTCGCCCTCTACCGGCGCTACATGGAGGTCGGCCCGTCCTTCCTGGACGGCTACGAGGCCATGCTGGCCGCCGGTGGCAGCCGCACGCCCGAGGAGCTGCTGGCCGAGCTCGGCGTGGACTGGTCCCGGGCCACCTTCTGGAAGGGCGGCCTGGCCGTCCTCGAGAGCTACGTGGACCAGTTCGAGTCCACGGCCGAGGAACTGAAGCTGATCTAGACCGCGCGCGACACGCCGGCCGCGCACAACGTGCGCGAAGCATCAGTGGCCATGGATAGAAAAGAGACAGGGCCCGGAATCCTGCGGTGTTCCGGGCCCTGTCCAACGGGGGGTAGCAGGGGCAATCTTTTCTCAGAGCGCGAGCCAGTAGCTAATCTTCGCCATGAAGCGGTTCTCCGGCTCGTTCTCGAAGATGGGATCCGTGGAGAAGCCCTCCTCGAAGGCGGCCGGGTCCTCCAGCCAGGCCCGGCGCAGGTAATCCAGGCGGCCGTGCGCCCAGACCAGGTAGAAGGTCGACGCCGGCCGGTACTCCCAGCGGTAGACCAGGTTCACGTTGAGCGCCCCGTAGCGCAGGTCCTGCCCATCCACGTCGTAGCCGGGGAAGTGCGTGAACTCGTAAGTCTCCGGACGCGCCAGCTCGCGGGGATTCCAGTAGTCGGCCAGGCTCAGGTAGGGCTCGACGTAGAGCTCCAGGCTCTGGTCGCGGGTGAACAGGTAGCTGCCGCGCAGCGTCAGCCGCCAGGTCCGGCGGTCCATCTCGCCGAAGACGTAGCTCGTGCCGCCGATGCCGGCGCCGGGGTTCGGGACGTTCGCCACCCACTGGGCGTGGGTGTGCCCGTCGGAGTAGCTCAGGTCGATGTCGCCGTTGAAGCGCGCGCCGTAGCGGATGGCCAGGCCCGTGCTGGCGCTCCAGCCGCGGCTGCCCTTCTCGTAGGTCCATAAGTTGCCCACGAGGTAGTACTCGAGGTCCCGGCGGTGGTCCGTGCTGAAGCCCATCCAGCCGCTCACGCCGGGCGTCATCCGCGTCAGGGGGCCACGCTCCGTGTAGTCAGGCGGCACCCAGCGCGTCTCCTCGCGGTTGAAGCTCTCCCCCTCGAGGCAGAGGCCCCACCAGGTGCTCCAGCAGCTGCGGAAGTCGATCCAGCCGTCGGTCTGCAGCTGCGCCATCCGGTCGTGCCAGCGGTCGTAGGCCCAGAGCACCTCGCCGGGGGCCTCGGGATTCATCATCGTGCGCCGGCCGTAGTACCAGCTCTTGTAGACGCTCCCGCTGATGCCGGCCTCGGTGACGAAGCTCTCGTCGCTCTCGGCGTTGAACCGGCGGGTCAGGATCACCTGCGCGGCCAGTTTGTCCGGATCGGTGGACAGGCCGATGTCGTTGAGGTCGAGCCGGTCATGGTGGAAGCGCAGGGCGAAGCTGCCCTGCCAGTCGCCGGTCCGCTTCTCGAGCCCCACGCGCGCGCCGGTGCCGTAGACGGGGTCCGGGTCCACCGTCGTCGAGTCGTCCACGGCGAAGGGGCCCGGGTCGACGATGCTGCCCACGACCGAGCCCGTCACCCGCCAGCTCCGGTCGCGGAAGTTCGCCTCGAAGTCGCCGGCCGTGACGTAGCCGTCGCGCACGGGTCGGTCGAAGCTGTCGTCGTCGGTGACCACCGCCGTCTGCATCAGGTAGACGCTGCGGTTGCCGTCCGCGAACTGCCTCCCGAAGCGGCCGAGGGCGTAGGTGGTCCGGTTGTGCCCCGTCTTGAAGGGATTGTGGGCCTGCCCTTCCAGCGTCTCGTCCGTGGCGGCCACGAGCAGGGCCGTGTTGATGTCGCCGGCCGCCTTGCCCGTCAGCTTGCCCGCGAAGCGGATGCGGCTGTTCTCGCTGCCGGTGCCGATGCGCCGCGAGTAGAATACGGTGTAGTGGGGGTGGTAGAAGCTCTGCGCGCCCTCGATGAAGAAGGGCCGCTTCTCGTCGTACCAGGTCTCGTAGGGCGAGAGGTTGAGCTGCGAGGGGTCGGCCTCCACCTGCCCGAAGTCGGGCTGGATGGTGGCGTTGAGGGTGAGGTTGGCCGTCACGCCGTACTTGAGGTCGGCGCCGAAGTTGCGGAACTGGCCCCAGTCCTCCTCGCCGGGGCCCGTGGCCCCCGGCAGGGCGGGGTCCGTGGTGCTGCTCACCACGTAGGGTGTCACCTCGAGCTGCCGCGGCGAGCGGATGCCCGCGAGCCCCGTCACCGTGCCACTGCGGCTGACGAAGCCGCCCTGCTCGCGATCCCAGTTCGACCAGACATCGCGCTGGGCGTGGCTGTGGTAGTACTGGAAGACGTTGAGGCCCCAGGTCATCTCCGCGGCGGGCTTGTAGCGGATCGACGAGAAGGGCACCCGCATTTCGGCGTACCAGCCATCGCCGTCCACGCTCGTCGCCGCGTCCCAGACGCCGTCCCAGGACAGGTCCTGGTAGATGTCGTCGTAGTCGTACCAGTCCTGCTTGACACCGTGCGGGTTCACCCGGAACTGGTAGCCCGTCCGCAGGTCGTGGAAGGGGTCGAGGTAGATGCGCACCTCGTCCGAGTCATCGATCTCGTCCCGCCTCGCCAGGCAGCTCGACACGGGCGTGCCGTTGTGCCGGTAGCAGGCGACGCCGAAGTAGATGGCGTCGTCGTCGTAGAGCACCTTGAAGACGGTCTCCTCGGCGGGCTCGCCGCGGCGGTTGGGCGCGTACTGGGTGAAGCCCGCGGCCGCCTCGGCGCTCAGCCAGTCGGACTCGTCCAGGCGCCCGTCCAGGTGGATGCCGCCGTTGGCGATGCGTCTGGCCCGCACGCTCGGCGGCTCCGTCTGGCGCCCGTTGGCGCGCACCGGATGGCGGGCGCCGTTGCCGTCGGGCTCGAAGCCCTCCAGGGCGCCGGCGCCACCCGCCGTTCCCAGCAGGAGCAGCAGGGCCACCAGGCCCGTGGTCGTCAGCCGTTGCACGATATCGTCCTCCGCGGATGCAGTCCGATCCCTCGCCGGGGCGCCTTACCGGCCCCGGCCCCTGTCTCGCGGCGCGGTGTGGGGCGAAGTGCGCTTCGGAGCGCGTCGGCGGCTCGTGGGGAACGTCCGCCCGGTACAATGATGGTGTCGAAGACTAGAGACGCCCGCGCGGCCTGAAGGTTACAGACTTAACAGCTTCCCTGAAAAAACCTCGCAATTCCTTGCCGGACAGCAGACAGCGCCGGCTCGCCCCGACGGGCCGCGCGTGGCGGGCCGCCCGGGGCATCAGCGCTCCGGCGCCGCGCCGTCCCCGGCCAGGATGGCCTCGAAGAGGGCCAGGACCCGCGGGTCGTCCTGCTGGCCCAGCCAGAACAGGGCCCGCCGGCGCAGGGCCGGGCTGGGGCTCTCGCTGGCCACCTCCAGGAGCAGGGGCACGCACTCGGCCTCGGGTCGCAGGGACAGGGCGAAGAGGGCCGCCTCGCGCAGCGCCAGGTCCTCGTCCTCGTCGTCCAGGATGGCCTCGAGGCCGGCGCAGGCGGCCTCGCCGGCCTCCTGCCCCAGCCAGAAGACGGCGCTCTTGCGCACGGCCGGCGGCCGGGCCGGGTCGCGGGCGATGTCCAGCAGGGCGGGCCAGACCGCCACGCCCTCGGCCAGGCTGGCGGCCAGCATGGCGTCCCGGGCCAGGTCCTCGTCGCCGGTGGTCGCGGCCAGGTCCAGCAGCCAGTCCGCCGCCTCGCCGGGCGCCACCTGCCCCAGGTCCACGGCCCGCGTCTCGCTGCGCCGCGCGCAGCCGCCCACCCGCGCCTCGAGGCGGTGCGGCAGGCCGCGCCGCATGCGCACGAGCACGCGCGCGGGCCCCTCCTCCAGGTCCTCCTCGGCGCCCTCGTACCAGCAGCCGCGTGTGTGCAGGCGGCCCGTCCCGTCGTCGCCGAGGCGGACGCTCATGCCGTTGCCCCGCACGCCGGGGCGCGTCGCGTAGCGGAAGACCAGGGCGCCGTCGCGCACGGCCGCGATGCGGTCGCCCAGGGGCCCCGGCGGCGGCGGATCGGCGGGATCCGCCACCGCGGGCAGCACCATCGTCGCCAGGAGGATCAGCAGCTTCACCATGACCGGCCTCACTGGTTGATGATCTCCTCGAGCACTTCCACCGCGCGCGGATCGTCGAGCTGGCCCAGCCAGAACACGGCCTTCAGGCGCAGCTTGGCGTCCTCCTCGCCGCGAACGATCTCGATGAGCGTGTCCACGGCCTCGTCGCTGCCGTCATGGGCCAGCAGAAAGAGGACCTGCTCGCGCAGGGCGCGCCGCTCGGCGGCGGTCTCGCCCGGCGCCTTCTCGTAGACCGCCGCCAGGCGGCTCACATCGACCTCGCCGCCGCGCGCGGCCCAGAACAGGGCGTTGGCCCGGTTCTCGGCGGTCTCGTTCTCGCTCATGGCCACGTCCATCAACCACGCGGCGGTTTCCGGTTCCGCGATGTGCCCCACCGAGAGAAGCACCAGCTTGCGCAGCTCGGGGTCCTTGAGCTTGCCGTACATCTCGCGCAGGAACTCGAAGTCCTCGCCGTCCGAGAAGCGCCCGATGCCGAGGATGGCTTGCTCGCGCGCCCGGCGGCTGGCCTTCTCGTCCAGGGCCAGCTCGCGCAGGAGACGATGGGCGCGGGGCGTGTTGTGGTGGGCGAGCACGAAGACGACGTTCTCCACCAGCTCGCTGGCGCCCTCCTCCTCGAGGATGGCCTCGACGGCCGCGAAGGCCTTGTCCTCGCTGACGTTGGCCAGCCAGCGGACGGCCGCGCGCCGCATCTCGAGATCGGGGTCCTCGCGCGCGATCTCCACGATGAGGTCCTCGGCTCCCTCGCTGTCCATCTGGGCCAGGATCAGCAGGGCACGCTCGCGCAGCCGCTCGGTGCCCTCCCCGCGCCGTGTGAGGGTCTTTCTCAGGATGGGCAGGGCCTTGTCCTCGTCCATGCGCACGAGGGCGTTGAGGGCGGCCAGGCGCACGTCGTCCTCGTCGTCGGGACCGCGCACGATGGTCACGGGCTCGCCGTCCGACAGGAAATAGGCACCGCCCGGGCCGCCGCCAGGCAGGACGTGAACGCTAGCCAGCATCTCGTCGCGGCTGACGCGGGCGCCGGCTCGCGCGGCGCGCCCGTCGGGCCCGAGGAGGTAGACGTCGTCCAGGTCCGTGGTCAGGGCCTGCACGCGGCGGTAGAGTCGCGCCGCCGCCTCGCTGTCGCCCTGTTCGGCCAGGACGCCCTCCAGGCGGGTCAGCAGCTCCTCGGCGTCGCGCATGGCCTCGGCGTCGGGATGGGCGGTCCGGAGGTTCTCCAGCGCCGTCACGGCCCGGCGCAGCTCGCTCGTGCCGCCCAGGCGGTAGCGGGCGAAGGCCTCCCAGTAGAGGGCGTCGGCCGCCAGCTTGGAGTCCGGGAAGTCGCTGCCCAGCTGGAAGAAGAGCTGCGCCGCCTGCTCGTAGTGGCTTTGGTTCAGCTCCTGCTGGGCCTGCTCGAACGCTTCCCGGTCCTTGCCGCCCTCGGCGGCGAGGACGGGAGCAGCCAGCATCAGCCCGCAGACGAGGGCAAGGATCCCGACCCGTCCCCAGGTCCGGTTCCGCGTCATTTTCCGGTTCATCGTGCCTCCTCTACAGCTACAGACTCGCGAGGGACTGTCCCGCCGGAATCCTTGCCCGTAGCCTTGTCAACATGCCCCGATCCTCCATCCCCTCGGTGATGACGCGCCGCTCGGCGTCGTCGTCGGCGGAGGCCTGGTGGATCCGGGTCAGTGTCAGTTCCAGGTCCATGAACAGCAGACGCATCTCGGCGTCCTCGGCGGCCGGCGAGTCGAGCAGCAGGCGGGTCTCCGCCAGCAGCGAGCCGGCCCAGGCGCGCAGCTCGACGCGGTCCTCGGTATCGCGTGGGCCGCTGCGGTAGCGCGTCAGCAGCGCGTCGGCCCGGCTGAGGAAGGGGACGGCGGCGGCCGCGAAGACCTCCCCGCGCCCCGCCTCGTTGAAGCGGCGCTGCATCTCGCCGAGCTGGCGCTCGGCGTCCATGCGCAGGGTCTCGCGGCCGATGAGGACGCCCACCAGGAGCAGCAGGGCCGCCGCGGGCAGCCAGAACCAGTTGGCCCTGAACGCGCGGGAGAGGGCCGTCCGGCGCGGCGCGCGGCGCCGGCGCTGGATGCCTTCCCAGATGCGCTCGCGGGGTGCCGGCGGCGGGGCGTGGTGGTCCCGGGCCGCCTCGCGCAGGAGCCTTCCGAACCGGTCCTCGTCCATCATGCCTCACCTTCCATCGGGCGCCCGGCCTCCCCCAGCGCGTCACGCAGCCGCTGCCGCGCGCGCGCGAGCTGGGCCTTGGCCGTTCCCTCGGGGATCGCCAGCACGGCCGCGATCTCGCGGTGCGTGTAGCCCTCGGCGTCGTGCATGAGGAAGACCGCCCGCAGATCGTCGGGTAGCGCGCCGATGGCCCTGTCCAGCTTCATCTTCAGCACGGCGTCGTCGTCCTCCCTGCCCGTCTCGGGGGCCTCGTCCTCCCAGGTCTCCATCTGGCGCCACCGCCTGACCCGGCGCAGCCCGTTGAGGACCACCGAGCTTGCGATGGAGTGCAGCCAGGTGGCGAAGGCCGCCTGGCCCCGGAATCCCGGCAGGTGCTGGAAGGCACGCAGGAAGGCTTCCTGCGTGAGATCCTCGGCCAGCTCCTGGTCGCCGGTCATCCGGTAGGCCAGCCGGAACACGCGGTCCACGTGGGCCTCGTAGAGCGTCCGTTCGGCCATGGCGTCGCCCGCCAGGGCCGCCTCGATGAGCTCCCTTTCCTGCAAGTCATCCCCCGTGGGCGTCGTGTCGTTCATGAGGTGAGACACAGCTTCCGGGAAAAGGGTTGTCCAGTCATGGGAAAAAGTGCGTCGCCCGGCCGGGCGGCCGGTTCCGCGGCCGCCGCCCGGCGGCGGGCCCTACTCGCGGTGCAGGGCCTCGATGGGATCCAGGCGCGCGGCCCGGTAGGCGGGGTAGAGGCCGAAGAAGACCCCCACGGCGGCGCTGAAGAGGAAGGCGAGGGCGATGGCGCGCGCGCTCACCAGGGTGTTCCAGCCGGCCAGGTTGCTCAGCAGCATGGCCCCGGCGATGCCGAGGACGATGCCCGTCAACCCGCCCGCCAGGCAGAGGGCCAGGCTCTCCACCAGGAACTGCAGCAGGATGTTCCGGCGCGTGGCGCCGATGGCCTTGCGCACGCCGATCTCGCGCGTGCGCTCGGTCACCGAGACCAGCATGATGTTCATGATGCCGATGCCCCCCACCAGGAGGCTGATGGCCGCGATGCCGGCCAGGAGGAAGTTGAAGGTGCGGGTGGTCTCCTCGAAGGTGCTCATCATCTCCGACCAGTTGCGGATCATGAAGTCGTTCTCCTGGTCGTAGCGCAGCTTGTGCTGGCGCCGCATGACCTTCTCGATCTCCATCATGGCCAGGCTCTGGGATGCGCCCGGGGCGGTCTGGCAGGAGATCATCCGCAGCTCGTCGGTGCCGAAGACCCGGTACTGGCCCGTGCTCAGGGGCACCAGCACCTGGTCGTCGGGGTTCATCCAGCCCTGCTGCCCCTTCTCGGCCAGGACGCCCACCACCTCGAAGTTGATGTCCCGGATGCGCACGCTGCGGCCCAGGACGGCCGCGGGGCTCGCTTCCAGGTTCTCCACCACCACCGAGCCCAGCACGGCCACGCGGCGGCGTCCGGCCAGGTCGCCGGCGCCGATGAAGCGGCCGTGGCTTAGGGCGTAGCGCTCCACCTGCAGCGCCTCGGGCGTGACGCCGGCGACGGTCGTGTTGGTGTTGCGCCCGCTGTACTCCACCTGGTAGCTGCGGCTGATGCTGGGGCTGACGGCGATGACCGTGCTGCACTGGGCGGCGATGGCGTTCGCGTCGTCGACGGTGAGGCGCTCGGCGCTGGTGGCGACGCCGCCGTGGCGTCGCCAGCCGCGCGTCACCGTGAGCACGTCGGTGCCCATGGCCTGGATGCGGTCCTCGATGGTGCGCTGGGCACCCTCGCCCAGGGCCAGCATGGCGATGACGGCCCCGACGCCGATGATGATGCCCAGGGCCGTCAGGAGTCCGCGGACCTTGTTGGCCATGATGGCCTGGGCGGCCATGCGCAGCAGCTCGGAGGCGATCACGAGCCGCCTCCACCACCCTGCTGGCCGGAGCCGCCGCCCTGCTGCTGGCCGCCCTGCTGCTGGCCACCCTGCTGCTGGCCACCCTGCCGCTGGCCGCCCTGCCGCGCTGGCGGCTGCTGGCGCTCGCCTTCGCGCGTTCCCGACGGACGCTGACCCGCGGGCCGCGTGCCGTTCTGCCCGTTCCGCTGCTGCGTGCTCTCCTGGGTCTCGGTGCGGCGGAAGCCGCCCATGTTGCTCATGCTCTGCATGCGGCTGCGCCAGCGCTCCTGCTGCATGAGCAGGCTCGTCGAGAGGGTCGCCGCCACCGAATCGCCCTCGTCCAGGCCCCAGAGGATCTCGGCGTAGTCCCAGTTGGCGATACCGATGCCCACGGGCACGGGGCGCGGCCCGCCGGGCCCCGCGAGGAAGGCCACGCTGAACCGCCCCGCCTCGCCTGCCTCGGCGCGGGACTCGTCCCACAGGGCCAGGGCGCGCTGGGTGTCCAGACCCAGGGCACCGGCGGCCACCAGCCAGTCGCGCTCGGTGCGCAGGGCCTCGGCGGGCACGGTCAGGACGTTCTCGCGGACATCGGTCTGGATTTCCACGTCCACGTTCATGCCGGGCAGGAGCAGGCCGCGGTCGTTGACGATGCGCACCAGCACGGGGAAGGTGGTGACGTTCTGCACGGTGACGGCCTGAGGCTCCACCTTCACCACCCGGCCGTTGAACAACTCGCGGGGATAGGCGTCCACGGTGATCTGGGCGGCCAGGTCCGAGCGGATCTTGCCGATGTCCGTCTCGTCCACCATGGTGCGCACCTGCAGGGTGTCCAGGTTGGCCATGGTCAGCAGGGTCGTGCCCCCCGTCACCTGGCTGGTGGCGCTGGAGATGATCTGCCCCAGCTCGACGGCCTTGACGATGACGGTGCCGTCCATGGGGGAACGCACCTCCGTGTCCTCCACCCGCTCGCGGGCCTGGTCGAGGCTGGTGCGCGCGCGCACCTCCTCGTTGCGGGCCATGGCGTGCTCCAGCAGGACCTGCTCGTGGTCCTGCTCGGAGATGCTGCCCTCGGCCAGGAGCTGCTCGCTGCGCCCGGCCTGGCGCCCGGCGATGCGCAGGCGCGTGCGGGCCACCTCCAGGGAGGCCTCGGCCTGCTCGAGCTGGGCCTGGACGTCCTGGGGGTCCACCTTCACGAGCTGCGTGCCGCGCGCGACGCGGTCACCCAGCTCGACGGGCATGGCGATGATCTCGCCCGAGGCCTTGCTCTTCACCTCGACCGACCGCAGCGGCTCGAGGGTGCCCGAAGCGCTCACGGTGACCACCAGGTCCTGCCGCACGACGGGAACCACGTGGTAGCCGGGTCCCTCGTCGGTCTCGGGCGCGTTCGAGCAGCCCGGGGCCAGGACGAACAGGGCGACGAGGATGACGGAAACGACGAGCGCGGCACGGGCGCCCGCGGCGCGCGGGTGTTGCGGGGTGGGGCGCACGGAAACCTCCCGGCGGGTGGGTTGCAGGGGAGTGTAAGTTCTGGTGGTGCGTTTCACAAGTGGACCACTCCCCGCGCGGACACGCGGCGGGGCGCCGGCGTTGCGGGATCGCGACGCGCGCGCGAACCCGGCGGGAGGTCCGCTTCCCGTTGCATGAACGTAAAGACGGCTTCACACCGGACTTTTCACGGGCTATGCTCCTGCCGTCAGCTCGGTGCGAAATGAACGGTGAACCATGCCTGCGGATCTGACCGGCCAGACGATCTCCCGTTTCCAGATCCTGGAGCGCCTGGGCGAGGGAGGCATGGGCGTGGTCTACCGGGCCCGTGACACGCGCCTGGGCCGCCAGGTCGCGCTGAAGTTCCTCCACGCCGGCGCCCTGGCTGACGCCGCCGTGGCCGAGCGCTTCGAGCGGGAAGCCCGGGCCGCCGCCGCCCTCGATCACCCCGGCATCTGCACCGTCCACGACCTCGTCGAGGCCGGGGGCCATCACTTCCTGGTCATGTGCCTGCTGGAGGGCGAGACCCTGGAGGCTCGCCTGGCCCGCGGCCCGCTCACCGCGGACGAGGCTGCGGCCCTGGGCCGGCGGCTGGCTCGGGCGCTGGCGGCGGCCCACGCCGCCGGCGTCGTGCACCGCGACCTCAAGCCGGGTAACGTCATGCTCTCCGGCGGCGAGGCCGTCGTCATGGACTTCGGGCTGGCCCGCATTCTCGACGACGCTCCCCTGACCCGGCCCGGCGTTCCCGCGGGCACGGCGGCCTACATGGCCCCCGAGCAGGCGCGGGGCGAGACGGCGGCGCCGGCCAGCGATCTCTGGGCCCTTGGCGTCATCCTCTACGAGGCTCTGGCGGGCCGGCGGCCGTTCACGGCCCCCAACCTGCCGGCCCTCCTGCGCGCCATCTGCGAGGAGGATCCGCCGCCCCTGGCATCGCTCCGCGCCGGCCTGCCGCCGGCCCTGACTGGCCTCGTGGCCCGCTGCCTGTCCCGGGATCCCGATGCCCGGCCGACCACCGCCGAGGCGGAGCACATCCTGGCGGACCTGGAAGCCGGCGATCTGGCGCGGACCGTCGCCTCGCACCCGCCCGTCGGCGGCGCGAGGCGCGGGCCGGGACGCGTCCTGCGCGTCGCCCTGGTGGCCGCCACCCTGGGCGCGGCCGTCCTGCTGATGGACCCGGGCCTGCGCTGCGGCCCGGCGCCCCTGGCGCCGGGCGGGGAGAAGCACGTGGCCGTCCTGGGCCTGGCCAACCTGAGCCCGGTCGAGGGGGACCGCTGCCTCTGCGACGGCCTGGTGGAATTCCTCAGCAACCGCCTTGCCCAGCTCGAGACCAGCGGCGGGGCCCTCCGCGTCATCCCACGCGCCGTCCTGGCCGGCCAGGGCGTCACCGACCCGCGCGGCGCCGCGCGCCTGGGGGCGAACCTGGTGGTCACGGGCAGCTTCCAGCGCGAGGGCGAGCGGGTGCGGCTGACCCTGGACCTGCTCTGCCCCGCGCGGGGCCGGATCCGCCGGCCCGGCGTGGTGGAGGCGGCCGGCGCGGGAGCCTTCGACCTGCAGGACCGCGCCCTGGCCGAGCTGGTCCGCATGCTGGAGCTGGAGCTGGGTGACAGCCGGGGATGGATGGCCGGCGGCGCGGGCGTCCACGGCGGCCGGGCCGTCGAGGCCTGCCTGAGAGGCCGCGGCCGCCTGCAGGGCCTCGAGGACCTGAGCCCCGCTGCCGCCCTCGCCTGCGTCGACAGCGCGCGCGTGCTCTTTGAGCGCGCCGCCGCGGACGCGCCGGACTGGGCGCCGGCCCACGCCAGCCTGGGCGAGGCATGCTGGCGGCGCTACGAGCTGACGGGCGAGGCCGCCTGGGCGGAACGGGCCCGGGCCGCCGTCGAGCGCGCCCTGGACCTGGAAGAGCGCGACACGGAGATCCTCCGCGCCGCGGGCCTCGTCCACGCCGGCACGGGCCGCACCCTCGAGGCCGTCGACGATTTCCGCCGCGCCCTGGCCCTGGACTCCCTCGACGCCACGGCCCGGCGGCACCTGGCCCGCTGCTACGGCGTCCTGGGCGACGACGCGCGGGCCGAGGCCGCCTACCGGCAGGCCCTGTCCCTGCGACCCGACGACTGGATCGCCCACGAGGACCTGGGTCGCCACTTCTACCGGCGCGGCCGCTTTGACGAGGCCGCCGCCTCCTTCCGCGAGGTGATCCGCCTGACACCGGAGAACCCGCGCGGCTGGAGCAACCTGGGCGGCATGTACCTGCTCCAGGGCCGCGTGACGGAAAGCCGCGAGGCCTTCGAGCGGTCCCTGGCCCTGGCGCCCACCTTCGCCGCCTGGTCCAACCTGGGCGTCCTGCACGACCGGGAGGGGCGCTACGGCGAGGCGGCCGGCTGCTACCACGAGGCCCTGGCGCTGCGCGGCCACGACTACCGCCTCTGGGGCAACCTGGCCAGCGCCCAGCTCAAGCTCGGTGACGAACCGGCCGCGCGCGCGTCCTACGGTCGGGCCGTCGAGCGGGGCGAGGAGGCCCTCGGCGTCAATCCCGGCGACGCCGGGCTGATGGTGCTCCTGGCTGGCTACCGGCGCACCCTCGGCGAGACCGAGGCGGCCGCCCTGCTGCTGCGCCGCGCCACGGCCCTGGCCCCGGAGGACGTGGAGGTCCTCTACCAGGCGGGGCACACCTACGAGCAGATGGGCCGGCGCGAGCTGGCCCTGGAGATGATCGGCCGCGCCCTGGAGCGCGGCTATCCCCTGGCGGCCGTCGAGCGCTCGGTCTGGCTGCGGGATCTCCGCGCCGACCCGCGCTACGGCGCGCTGGCCGCCCGCGCAGCGGCCGTGTCCGGGGGCGAACGGAGCGCAACGGAAGGAGGAACGCCATGAGCATCGGAGCCGCGCCCGGCCGATCCCTGGTCACGATCCCCGTGACCGTCACCGCGAACGAGGTCGTGCCCGCCGCTGTCCAGGTGCTGGGCGGAGATGCCGTCGAGTGGCACGCCGCGGGCGTCGAGATTCGCATCTACTTCCCCGATGAGAGCATCTTCGTCCCGGGCGCCCACCGGCCCACTCCCGAGGGGGGCGTGGACATCACCATCCCCGCCGGCGGGACCGACAGCCTGACCATCGCGGCGACGGCCCAGGGCACCCACGGCTACGAGGTCTTCCACCACGCCGGGAAGGTCTGGCTCCAGGTCAACGGGGGGACCGACCCGACGCTGATCATCGGCCGGATGAGTCGGCCCTAGGCGCGCGCCGCGGGCCGGGGACCCGCCGCCGCGGCGCGGGCGGCGCCGGCGAGGATGGCCGCCAGGACGAGCAGCACCAGCAGGCTGGCGCCGCCGTACCAGGCACCCAGGTCCAGCGTGACGGGCAGCAGCCGCAGCCGCGTGAAGATAAAGGCGAAGGCCAGCATGGCCAGGAAGCCCACGCGAAGCAGCAGCCACGTGGCCAGGCACCAGATCAGCGCCACCATGGTGATCGAGTAGGGCGAGATGCCGAAGTGGCCCAGGGCGTCAGCCGCCATGGCCGTCCCGAAGACGATCCACCAGAGGACCATCGCCAGGACGCGCCGGCGCAGGACTCCCAGGAGCAGGCTGTAGGTGACGACGGCGACGAGGGACATCCAGATCCAGCCCGACCCGCAGAGCACCGCCACCGCGCGCGCCGCGCCGCCGAGCCGAAGCATGGCCTCGGTCAGGGGCTTGGACGGCGGCTGCCCGAACCAGGCGGGCGCCACCACCGCGAGCTGCAGGATGATCGACCCGGCGATGCCCCCCGCCGCGCCCAGCAGGATGTCGCGGCCCACGCGGGGATCGCGCAGGCGCCCGGCCAGCAGGCGCGACCAGGAGATGAGGGCGCCCGGCCAGTAGCGGCGGATGGTGGGCTCCAGGGCCAGATAGGCGAAGCCGAAGACGAAGGCCTCGAAGAGCGCGTCCGCCAGCCAGAGGAAGACCATGTCCAGCTCCGCGCCCGGATCCGCGAGATGGTGGGCGTCGAAGATCCAGGCGAGCAGGTTGAGCGTGAAGCCGAAGACGGCGAAGCGCAGGGCGCCGCGGCGGTCGGCCTGCCCGGCGCGCAGCCGGCGCCGGATCAGCACGAAGACGGCCAGCAGCAGCAAGGTCACCATGAGCAGCCACAGGACCCGGCCGATCCCGAAGAAGACCGCCGCCGCGCCCGACCAGGTCTCCGTCCAGCCGGCGCCCTCGAGGTCGGGCCAGTGCGTGGTCCTCTCGAAATAGACCACGCGGCCCGACCAGGTGCCGGTGCGCACGGTCACGTTCGCCCCTTCGCCCGCCGGGTCCACCGGCCGCCACAGCAGCAGGGAATCCACCGGCTGGTCCGGCGCCCACAGGGGCCACCAGTCGCCGTAGGGGTGGCGGGAAGCGGGACCCGGCACGGTCCCGGGCCGGAAGCGTCCGCGGTCCAGGCCCGCATCCGCGAACAGGGCGTCATAGTCCGGCGCGGCCGGGTCCGCCAGGTCCGCCTCGCGCGGCACCGCGTCCAGCCCCAGCAGGCGCCCGTCGGGATCCAGCACCACCGACGCCATGCCCTGGAACAGGGGCGGCGGGTCGAGGTCCCAGACGGCGCCGCTGCCCGACAGGGTCTTCAGGGGATGGGCGCTCTCGCGGTAGCGGAAGTGGATGGAGCCGGGGTCGCGCCGCCGCAGGCGGTCCCAGCGGTCCCGGGAGCTGTCGGCGACGGAGAGCTGGTAGAGCCGGTCGTTGGCATAGTGGTAACGGTACCAGGTGTCCACGGGCGCCCGCGCGTAGCCCTGGCGGGCGAGGATCTCGCGGGCCTTGGCGGCCAGCACCACGGGCGGATGGGGCGTGGGATCGAGGCGGAACAGGGCCACCCGGTCGTTGAGCTTCGCCGAGCCGGCCAGCCCCGCGATGGCCAGCGCCAGCAGCAGCGCCGCGACGCCCGGGCTCAGTCCGCCGCGGCCGCCGGCGGCCGCCACCATCTCCGGCGAGGGCGTCTCGCCGGCGGCCAGGGCCGCCGCCAGGGGATCGCCGCCGGGCAGGGAGGCCGCCACCGCCGCCGCCGTGCGCGGGCGCTGTCCTGGCTCCGGCTCGAGGCAGCGCAGCACGGCCCGCTCCACGGCGGGATCCAGCTCGCGCAGACGGCCGGTCAGGCTGCTGGGCAGGCCGCCGACGTGCATCTCCCGCAGCTCGGCGAGGGTCCGCGCCGGGTAGACCCGCTCGCCCGTGAACAGCTCGTGCAGGACGAGCCCCATGGCGAACAGGTCGCTCTGGACCGTCGCGGCGGCCCCCGTCAGGCGCTCCGGCGCCATGTAGGCGGGCGTGCCGGTCAGCTCGCCTTCGGCCGCGCCCTCCGCGCCCAGTGTGGCCAGGCCGAAGTCCATGATGCGCACGCGGCCGCGCCCGTCGATGATGATGTTGGCCGGCTTGAGGTCGCGGTGCAGGATGCCCGTCTCGTGCGCCGCCGCCAGACCCGCGCAGAGCTGGCGGGCGATGTCGAGCCCCTTCTCCCGGGGCAGGCGGCCGATGCGGCGCAGCAGCACCGACAGGTCCTCGCCGTCCACGTACTCCATGGACAGGAAGTGCTGCCCGCCCTCCTCGCCCAGGTCGTAGACGCGGCAGACGTTGGGGTGGGAGACCTGCCGCGCCAGGCGCACCTCGGCGCGCAGGCGGGCCAGGGCGGCGCCGTCGTCGTCCAGGCGGGCGGGCAGGAGCTTCAGGGCGACGGTCTGGCCGAGCTCGAGGTCGTCGGCGCGGTATACCTCGCCCATGCCGCCGCGCCCCAGCAGGCCGACGATGCGATAGCGCCGGCCGAAGCGCGCGCCGGGCAGGAAGCGGCCGTGCTCGCCGCTGGAATCGGAGCGGGGCGGATCGGTCCCGGAGACGACGGTTTCCTCCGAATCGGAGGGCGGGCGGTGGTCCTGGCCGTCGGTCATGGTCGGCCGAGTTCACCAGAATCCGCCGCTCGCGTCAACGCCCGCGGCCGCCTCGCCGTCGGTGCCAGGCGCCGATCCCGCGCGGCGCGGCCGCCCGCGTGCCGCGCCGCGCGGCGATTCAGGCGGCCGCGGCCAGAAGCGCCGCCAAGCGGCGGATGTGCGCGCCGTCCGTGCCGCAGCAGCCCCCCAGGACGCGCAGGCCGAACTCCTCGCGCAGCCCCAGCATCAGGGCCGCGAAGGTTTCCGGGTTCTCGGCGTGCAGGGCGGCGCTGCCGTCCAGCTTCTCGGGCGGCAGCGGCGAGGTGTTGGCCTGGAGCCCGACGAGGCGTCCGGCCAGCGCGGGGGCGGCCGCCAGGGCGCAGCGGAAGGCCTCGGCGAAGATGCGGGGATGGACGCAGTTGGCCAGGTGGGCCAGGGGCGGCGGGTCCACCTCGCCGTCGATGCGCGCCACGATCTCGCCCAGGGGCGCTCCGTCCAGCAGGGTGCCGGCCGGGCGCAGGACGTAGCTCACCAGGTAAGGCCGGCCCGCCGCTGCCATGGCCCGGGCCAGGCCCAGGGCCTCGGGCGCCGCGGGCAGGGTGGCGGCCAGGAGCACGTCGGCGCCGGCCGCGGCCAGGGCCCGCGCCTGCTCGGCGTGGAAGTCGGAGGCCGCGCCTTCGGCCAGCCCCTCGGCGGGGTCGTAGGCGTCGCCGCGCGGCCCCATGAGGCCCCCGATGACCGCGCGCCCCTCCGCGCCGGCCTCGTCGCGCAGGGACGACAGCAGGCCGACGGCCTCGCGGCTCAGCGCCGCGCAGTCCGGGCCGCCCGCCCGCGCCAGTCGCTCGGGACTGGCCCGCCAGGTGGGCGTCAGCAGCAGCACGGGCAGTTCCCGGTCAAGGCCGGCCGCCAGATACTCCCGGTAGATGCCGGCCAGGGCCCGGCGCGCGTCCGGCGCGTAGAGGTGCAGGGCATGCAGAACGTGGGGATCCAGGGGCGCCAGTCCCTGCCGCCGCAGGCGCTCGATGACGGCGCCCTCGGCGAGGACCGGTCCCCCGTCCCGCAGCGGGGCGGTGGCATCCATGGCACCCTTTCTTCCCGCGGCCCGCGGCCGCCTCGTCGTCACATGGCGAACCTGCGCGCCACGGCCAGCAGGTGGGCGCTGACGCCCAGCGCCCCCGGATCCCGCTCCAGCAGGCGCAGGATGCGCAGCAGGGCCTGGCGCCGGGACGGCGCGTCGAGGCGCTCGGGCAGGTCCGGCAGGAGCCAGGCCGGCCCCTCCACGCCGAAGGTCCCGTGGTGCTCCAGGCCCGCCGCCTCGATCTCCAGGCGCAGCTCGTCGGGCCGGTGGAAGTGCGCGGTGGTGAAGTAATCCAGCTTGTCCGTGACGTTCCGGTGGCGGCCCGAGGCCAGGTCCCGCTCCACGATGCGCAGGAAGTCGGGATCCTCGGCGTGACCGCCGACCAGGCCGTCCAGGGCGGAGGCCAGGCGGCTGATGGCGGCGGCCACCAGCAGCCCGCCCGGCCGGAGGACGCGTCGCACCTCGACGAGAGCGTCCAGGCGCTCCTCGCGCTCGGACAGGTGGTAGAGGGGACCCATGAGCAGCACGGCGTCCACGCTGGCGTCGCGGCAGGGCAGGTGCCGCGCCTCGCCGACGCTGAGGACCGGGCGCTGCTCCGGCGGCAGCTCGGCCACGCGAAGGCGGGCCGCCGCCACGAGCCGCTCCACCGGCTCCACCAGATGCATCGCGTAGCCCTGGACGGCGAGCCAGCAGGTGTAGACGCCCGTTCCCCCGCCGACGTCCAGGACGGACGCGGGCGGCGGCGGCAGGAAGCGGGAGAGGATCTCCTGGGTGCGGACCAGCTCCAGGGGGCCGCTAGCGCGTTCGAGCCGTCCGTCCTCGTCGAAGGCGTTGTAGAAGGCGAGGACCTCGGGCGCGAGGCCCTCCTGCTGCTGTGTGCGTCGGGACATGGCTCCTCCTTGCCGGTCGGGCAGGGGCAGCGGGGCCGGTTCCTGGCGGATCTCGAGCAAGGGGAGAGGAGCCCGCGGCATGGCACCCGGCATGGGGCTGGCAGGCGCATGTAGATTCTTGCAGAGAAGCGCCGGTTTGGCAACAACCATACAGCATTCCGCGCTCCGTCGGGCGGAGTCCGGGCGCTCGCGGGACCGGCACCCGGGGACCGGTCGGTGCGCGGGCGGGCGGCGCCGGGTCGGGGTTCCGGATCTACTCCAGGTGGCCGAGGGCCTCCTCGGCCTCCCGGCGCACCAGGTAGGCGCGGTCCCAGGCGAAGGCCTCGTCCTTGCCGAGGATGCGCAGGAAGGCCGCCCGCAGCATCTCCTTCTCGTCGGCCGTCAGGAAGCCGTGTCGGGCCATCTTGCCCAGGCTGCGCACGGCCTTGGCGCGGATCCCCGAGCTCTCGTCGGCCAGGTTGGCCTGGAGGCGGGCCGCCAGCTCGCGGCGCAGCCCCTCGTCCATGTCGATCGTGTCGATGGACTCGACGAACTTGCCGATGGCGCGGGTGGCCGTGTCGCGCAGCTCCATGTCGGGATCCTGGGCGGCCGCGATGGCCAGGGTGACGGCGTCCACGATCTTCGGCGACTTGATCTTGCCCATGGCGTAGAGGATGAAGGCCTGGCGCGAGGGATCCTCGCTGGCGTGGTAGGCCTCCATGAGGGGCTCGATGGCATCGGCGCCCAGGCGGCCGAGGGCGTGTCCGATGGCGATCTGGGCCTTCATGTCGCCGGCGTCCAGCTTCTCCACGAGGGAGGGGATCACCCAGCCGCCGAAGCCCACGAGCAGTGTGATGGCCTCCTCCAGCAGGGGCAGCAGGTCGGGGCGGTCCAGGGGATCGATGTAGAAGAGGGTCGTCACCGCCTCGAAGTAGGGCCGGGCCTCCTCCGAGCCCTGCCGCACGATCTCCCGCTTGACGCGCGCCAGGCCCTCGCGGATGTCCTCCGGGCGCTCGCTGGCCAGGAGGACCTCGATCTCGTGCTGCTGCTTCTCGTCCATGGGTCGCCTCCTGGCGTGGTGTCCGGTCCGTGGCGGCCTGAAGGCATACCGCCAGTATTCCCTTATAGCACAAGCGGCTGGACTTGCCTAGACGGCGCCGATGGCTCAGTTTCGGCACCGGCGCCGGTGGCGGCCGGGACGGGCCCGACCGTGACCGGCGCCGGCCGACGGGAGGATCCATGGCGACACCCTGGCGCATCCGCGAGCGCGTCCGCAAGCGCACCATCACCGACGAACGGCCCGAGCTGGCGCCGGCGCTCATGGGACGGCGCCTCGCGGGCTACTGGCCGCGCATCTTCGCCTTCTATCTCGACGTGATCAGCTCGGGGCTCCTCGCCATCCCGTGGAACTACGCCCTGCTCGCCTGGCTCCAGACCCGCCACCCGTCGATCTTCGAGCAGGTCGCCGACTCGCCCTTCCTGGTGCTGGACAAGGAGATCTTCCTGGCCCGCCGCGCGGGCGAGAACGTGGACATCGCCCTGCACTTCGGCGAGCTGACCGGCAACTTCTTCTGCCTGGCCCCCTACCTCATCCTGCTGCCCTGGATCACCAACGGCTGGACCCCCTGGAAGTGGATCTTCGGCATCCGCATCCTGCGCCTGGATGGGCGGCGCCTGCGCTTCGGCGACCTCTTCGAGCGCTACGCCGGCCTGGCCGTGGGCGTCCTCACCCTCGGCGTCGGCTTCCTCCAGATACTCTGGGACAAGAACCGTCAGGCCGCCCACGACAAGCTGGCCCACACGGTCGTCGCGCGGGCGCCGCGGCGCCGGCCGCGCGCGAAGCCGGACGCGGGCGAGGCCTGACGCCGGCGCGGCGCGACGGCACGGCCGGCGGCGGGACGCCGCGGCACGGTCGCCCGTGCCGGCGCGGCGGTCAGGCCCCGCCGGACCGCCACTGGTAGCGGCCAAGGTCGATACGCTCGTTCGCGTCGAACTCCACGCCCTCGGCCTCCAGCAGGTGGCGCTGGTAGTCCTCCCACTGGGGATCGCCGCGGGCGCTGATCATTCCCTTCGCGTTGATGACCCGGTGCCAGGGAGCCGTGTCCTCGGCGGGCATGGCGTTCAGGGCGTAGCCCACCTGGCGCGCCTGGCCGGGCAGGCCGGCCAGCAGGGCCACCTGGCCGTAGGTGGCCACGCGGCCCCGGGGAATGCGGCGCACCACCGCGTAGATGCGCGCGTAGCTCGAAGCCTCGCGCATGGTCAGACCGCCAGGCGGCCGAAGGCGCGCAGGAGGGTCAGCGCCTCCAGGGTCAGCACGCCGCGCCACTCGCGGCGCGCCGCGTCCCAGGCCTCGGGATAGGCACCGCCCCAGGACCAGGTGGGATCCCAGGCGCCGTCGGCGGCCTGGCTCGCCACGAGGTGGTCCAGGTTCGCCGGGATCGCGTCGGCGAAGAGATCGGCCAGGGGCGAGTCCGGCCCGTCGACGACCTTCAGCGGCAGCGCCGCGTAGCCGCCCCACTTCGCCGGATCGCGCTCGACGACGTTCAGGGCCGCAGCCCGCAGGCGCTCGATGAGACGGGCGGCGCGGCCCGCGGGCAGGCCCGGCGCGCGGGCCAGGTCAAGCGCGTAGACCAGCCCGTCGCCCCCGCCGCCGAAGGCTGCGTCCTCGGCGGCGGCGATGTCGTCCGCGGCGCGGACGGTCTGCTCGGCCAGCCAGTCCGCCTCCATCAGGCCGGCGTAGTGGTTCAGCCCGGCCAGCGCGCGCGCGCGGGGGATGATGCGGAAGCCGTCGAAGATCCTCGCCAGGCTGCCGTCCTCGTCGTGCCACCAGGGCGCGTGGGGATGGTCGTTCGTGTCGACAGGCACCACGCGCCAGACGCCCGCCTGCCCGCCGAAGGCCCCCCGCAGCCAGGCGACGGCACCCGCGACCAGGGGATGCCCGGGCTCCGCGCCGAGGGCCGCGAGGTGGCGCAGGGCGTCGGCCGTGGCCAGGGCCGAGCTGCTCGGCGTGCGGACGTCGGGCTCCAGGGCGCGGCCGAAGCCGCCATCGTCGTTGCGGAAGGCCGCCAGGGCTTCCTCGGCCGCGGCGGCGGGGCCGCCCGCGAAGCGGTGCGCGTACAGGGCCCGCTCCAGGGGGCGGGCCTCCTCGCGCAGGAAGCGGGCGGCCCGCTCGCGGGCCTCGCGCGTGAGCTGCGGCATGGCATTCTCCAATCGCTGCCGGCCGGAAGGCGAGGCGATGCTACCCCATGCGGCGCGGCGAATCCAGACCCGCGATGCCGGTTCGCCGGCGGGCGGTTCCGGCGCCGCAGCGCGCTCTGCGGCGCGACCGCGCTGGCGAGGCGGGATCCGCCGTGGCGGCGGCGGCGCCCCGCGGGACGGTGGACGCGGCGTGCTCGTCTGGGCTAGAGTGCACGGGATCCACGAACCCTCTCCCACAAGGAGCCCGGCATGCCCCGACCCGCTCTCGCGCCGGCGGTGCTGCTGGCCGCCCTCGCGGCCGCCGCGCCGGCGATCGCCCTCGACGTCCCCGAGCTTCTGGATCCGGCCGCTGCCGCCGCCCTGCTGGCGGAGGCCGCGCCAGACTGCGCCGCGGGCGCCGACCGCTTCCTCGTCTTCGACCGCACGGTGGTCGACGTGGAGCCCAGCGGCCTGAACCACCGCTACGAGCACCGCCTGACCAAGGTGCTGGAGCCCGCGGGAGCCCTGGCCCTGCGCTCCCTGCGCTTCGACTACGATCCCGCCTCCAACATGGTCGCCATCCGCGGCGTGCGCGTGCACCGCGCCGACTCCACCTGGGTGGACGTGGATCCGGCCCTCGCCCGCGACGTCACCGCGCCCTGCGGCGGCATCTGCTGGGGCGGGCGCATGAAGGTCCTCGCGCTGCCGCCCCTGGAGGTCGGCGACGCCGTGGAGGTGCTCAGCACCACGAAGGGCTTCCTCATCGCCTACCTCGACGACGAGACGGGATCTCCCGCATCCGGCGCGGGCGGCGGCGACCCCCGCGCCACGGGCCCCGCCGGGGCGCTCGTGCCGCGGCCCGCCGCGAGCTGGTGGAGCAGCGTGGAGGCGGCCGCCCGCGACTCGGTGGCCATGCGGCCCGCCGCGGACGAGGAGCGCTACGTGCCCCCCATGCGCGGCCACTTCTACGACGTGGTCCTCTTCCAGGACGACCTGCCCGCGCGCGAGCGGCGCTACACGCTGCGGCTGCCGCGCGGCCGGCCGCTCCAGTACTCGGTCTACAACGGCGAGGTGGCCAGCAGCCTGACCTTCGAGCCGGAGCACTTCGTCTACGGCTTCTGGCGCGAGGACGTGCCGGCCCTGGCCCACGAGCCGCGCATGCCCGACGCGAGCGACGTCGTGCCCAAGGTGGTCATGGCCACCGTGGCGGACTGGGAGGAGAAGAGCCGCTGGTTCTACGAGACCAACGAGTGGGTCTTCGCCTCGAACCCCGAGATCGACGCCAAGGTGGCCGAGATCACGGCCGGCCTGCGGAGCGACGACGAGAAGATCGCCGCCCTGACGCACTGGGTGGCCCAGAACATCCGCTACTTCGGCATCACGATGGGCAAGGGCGAGGGCTACACCATCCACCCGGGCTGGATGAACTTCCGCGACCGCTGCGGCGTGTGCAAGGACATCGCCGGCATGCTGGTGACCATGCTGCGCGCCGCCGGCTTCGAGACCTACGCCGCCATGACCATGGCCGGCGCCCGCGTGGAGCGCATCCCCGCCGACCAGTTCAACCACTGCGTCGTCGCGCTGAGGCGCGAGAACGGCGAGTACCTCATGCTCGATCCCACCTGGGTGCCCGGCATGCGCGACCTGTGGAGCAAGTACGAGGGCGAGCAGAACTACGTCATCGGCTCGCCCGAGGGCGAGGACCTGACGTCGATCCGCCCCTTCGCGCCCGAGGAGAACCTCCTGGCCGTCGAGAGCGAGGCGCGCATCCTCGCCAACGGCACCCTCGAGGGCACGCTGCGCCTGGAGGGCCGCGGCGTGGCCGACAGCCGCCTGCGCCGCGCGGCCGGCGAGACGGAGAAGCGGGACGTCCGCAACGCGCTCGAGGGCTGGCTGGGCGTCCTGTCCGAGCGGGTCGAGCTGACGGAGCTGCTCTTCAGCGACCACGAGGACTTCGACCGCGACACCAGCCTGCGCCTGAGCTACCGCATCCCCGGCTGGGCCGAGGCGCTGGGCGACGCCCTGCGCTTCCGCTCGCCGGGACTGGCCCTGGTGGCCGACAACGCGCGGTTCAACCGCCTGGCCCTCCTCCCCGAGGGCGAGGAGCGGGAGAGGGACTGCTTCCTCTGGGCCGGGCAGCTGGTGACCGTCGACGAGACCATCCAGCTCCCGCGCGGCTGGGAGGCGGCCGCCCCCGAGGACCTGGACGAGTCGCGCGAGCTGGGCCACGCGCGCCTGACCTGGAAGGCCCAGGGGCGCAAGCTCTCCCTCGCGGCCAGCATCAGCGTGGACCGCCGCCTCATTCCCGCCGCGCAGGTGCCGGGCCTGCGCGCCATGGCCGACACCCTGGGCGAGCGGGCCGAAAGCCCTCTCTTCGCCGAGAAGTAGAGGAGGAGCCGTGATGAAGATCCGCCTGACCGTCCTGTGCCTCCTGCTCGCCGCCCTCGCCGCGTCCGCCGCGTCCGCGCCCTTCGCGCGGCTGGCGGTGAACGAGCGGGCGGTGCGCGAGCGCGTGGAGGCCGCCCCGACCCTGGACGAGCGCCCCGACCTGGACGTCCTCGTCCTGTACGAGGGGCACACCCTCTCGCTGCGCGGCGGGCGGGCCCAGCACCGCGTGCAGCGCCTTGTCAAGCTCTACGCCCAGTGGCCCCAGGACCAGCTCGGCGAGCTGCGCCTGCACTACGACGAAGGATTCCAGACGCTGACCGTCATCGCCAGCCGCACCTGGCACCCGGACGGCTCCTTCATCGACAGCCCCGTCAACGCCTACAACGTGGTGACGCCCCGCGGCCTGGACCGCTCCGTGGACCACCTGGGAATCCGCGAGCTGGTGCTGACGCGCATCGCCCTGGAGCCCGGCGCCACGATCTGGCTCGACTACGTCCTGGAGGACCGCGCGCCCGGGCCCCTGCCCTTCCAGGCGCGGCTCTTCCCCCAGGGGGACTGGCCCGTGGCGGAGATGGAGATCGTGGCGGACGGCGTGGCGGCAGAGGTCGTGAACCCGCCGGACGGCCTCCTGGTCCTGCCCGAACCCGCGCGCGAGGGCGGGCGCCTCGTCTGGCGGCTGACCGACCTGCCCGCGCGGCCCGGCGAGGCCGCCGGCCGCCTGGGCGATCAGATCCCCTGGATCGTCTTCTCCGCGGCCGGCGACTGGGACGAGCTGGCGGGTGCCCTGGACGACCGCCTGGCCGCCGCCGCCGAGGACGCCGGCGAACTGGCCGCGCGCCTGGACGCCCTGGACGCCGAGACGCCCTTCGTCAGCGACCGCGAGGCCCTGCAGGCCTGGCTGGACCTGGCGGGCGAGCGGACGGCCCTGCTGCGCTTCGATCCCTGGCGCTTCACGCCCGCGCCCCGCACCGCGGCGCGCGCGCTGGAGACGGCGACGGCCACGCCCATGGAGCGCTGCGCCCTGCTGGCCGCCTGCTGCAACCTGCGCGGCCTGGAGTGGCAACTGATCCTGCCGTCGGCCACGGCGGCCCTGCCCGAGCTGCCCGTCCTGGCGGCCCTGGACGACCCGCTGCTGCAGGTGTCCGGCGTGTCCGCGAACGGCGGCGACCTGATCCTGGATCCCGCGGCGGGATCCCTCCGCGGCGCCGAGCGCCTCGTGAACGGCCGGCCCTACCTGATCTTCGACGATCTCGGCTTCCGGCAGCGCGTCGAGCCGCGGCCCGCGGACCGCATCACCCTGCGCGCCCACTGGGACCTCGTCGCGGGGACGGCCAAGGCCGAAGGGAGCCTGGCGGGGCCCCTGGCGGCCACGCGGGACATCACGGATCCCGAGGCCGCCGTCCGCCGCTGGGCGGAGGGCTGGTGCGACAGTGCCGAGGTGACGGATGTGGCCATCTTCGCGGCCGGTGACGGCCTCGACTTCCGCGTGGAGCTGGCGGCGCCCCTGCCCGAGGCGGGCGAGCGCGGCTACGTGGACCTGTCCCTGCCCGGCCCGCCAGCCGTGGACCTGTCCGGCCTGCGACCCGCCGGCATGCGGCCCGAGCGGAGCCACTGCCGGGCCGTCCTGTTCCGCGACGCCGCCGAGATCCATCTGGACTGGACCCTGCGCCTGCCCGAGGGCCGCTCCCTGCTCACCGCCGGCGACGCGGGCGAGGGCGCCGACGGCGCCCGCTTCACGCTGGCGCGT
This sequence comes from Candidatus Krumholzibacteriota bacterium, assembly GCA_016933175.1. GTDB lineage: Bacteria > Krumholzibacteriota > Krumholzibacteriia > JACNKJ01 > JACNKJ01 > JAFGBK01. Next base: position 26,270 of record JAFGBK010000027.1, read on the forward strand.
GAAGCGGGAGATGGCCGCCTGGAGGTGGACTACCGCCTGGAATGGGACGCGCGCGCCGTGGCCCCCGGCGCCTACCCGGAGTTCCGGCGGCTTGTCCTGACGGCCTTCGATCCGGCGGCGCGGCGCGTGGTCCTGGGTCCCGCCGCCGAGTGACGCGGCCAGGGCGCCCGGCTCCGGGCGCCGCGCCCGGCCCCGCGCGAGGCGCCCGGCCCTGTCGAGAAATCCGCGAAAGGGCGGATCCGCGTGTCGGATTCGCCCTTTCCGTTTTGCGACCGCCGTGGCTTTCGTGCTACAGTGCCGCCGCACTCCGGGCACACCCCCGAATCCCCACACACGCCTGAGATCCCTCACGGAGGTTTGGATACGATGAGCGAGGACAAGGTCATGAACCGCTGGCTGGTGGTCATCGGCGCGCTGGTCATCCAGCTGTGCCTGGGCGCCATCTACGCGTGGAGCGTCTTCACGCCTTCCCTCAGGGCGCCGGTGGCCGAGGGCGGCTTCGGCTTCACGGCCGCGCAGACGCAATGGGTCTTCTCGGTGGGCCTGGCCACCTTCGCCGTGGTCATGGTCCTGGCCGGGCGCTGGCAGGCCAAGAGCGGGCCGCGGATCGTGGCCCTCTCCGGCGGCATCCTGCTGGGCCTGGGCTACATCCTGGCCAAGTTCTTCGGGACCAGCTTCCTGGGGCAGATCATCTGCATCGGCCTCATCGGCGGCGCGGGCATCGGCCTGGCCTACGTCTGCCCCATCGCCGTGGGCATGAAGTGGTTTCCCGACAAGAAGGGCCTCATCACGGGCCTGGCCGTGGCCGGCTTCGGCTTCGGCGCCCTCATCTGGATCAAGCTGGCCGGCGCCTGGGGCCACCTCATCGAGACCATGGGCATCCTCAACGTGTGGGGCCTGTACGGCATCATCTTCGGCGTGGCCGTGGCCCTGGGCAGCATCGTCATGATCAATCCGCCGGCCGGCTGGAAGCCCGCGGGCTGGGAGCCCCCGGCGGCCGAGAGGACGGCGGGCGGCGGCGGCATGCTGCCCGGCCAGATGCTGCGCACCCCGCAGTTCTACATGCTGTGGATCACCTTCATCTTCAGCGCCATGGCGGGCCTGATGACCATCGGCATCATCAAGCTCTTCGGCATCGACGCCCTCCAGGCCGGCGGTTACAGCGCCGTCGAGGCCAGCGCCATCGCCGGCACGGCCATGGCCGTCTTCTACTCCCTGGCCAACGGCATCGGCCGCATCGTCTGGGGCACCATCAGCGACTGGATCGGACGCAAGACGGCCATCGCCCTCATGACCGCCATCCAGGGCGTCATGATGCTGATCTTCTTCCGCATGGGCGGCACGCCGGCCCTGCTCTACCTGGGCGCGGCCATCGTCGGCTTCAACTTCGGCGGCAACTTCGCCCTCTTCCCCACGGCCACGGCAGACTTCTTCGGCACCTCCCACGTGGGGCAGAACTACGGCTGGATGTTCACGGCCTACGGCGTCGGCGGCATCGTCGGTCCGGTCATGGCGGGTATGTTCCGCGACAGCGGCAGCTGGGTGCCGGCCTTCGTCATCAGCGGCATCCTCTGCCTGGTGGCGACCGTGATCACGCTGGCCCTGCGGCGCCCGCGCGCGCTGCAGGGAGTGTAACTTCTCTTCTGTAAATTGGGGCGAGGCCGCCTGATCAGCCGCGGCCTCGGCAGTTGAAACGGCGGGCCATGTCCGCTCTTCTTGTTGGTGAATCACACCATCAACACGAAGGAGCCTACGACATGAC
>JAFGBK010000028.1 GCA_016933175.1 Candidatus Krumholzibacteriota bacterium
ATGGCCGGCGAGCCGATGAAGCCCGCCACGAAGCGGTTGGCCGGATGGTTGTACAGGTTCAGGGGCGTGTCCACCTGGTGGATGATCCCGTCCTTCATGACGGTGATCCGGTCGCCCATGGTCATGGCCTCGACCTGGTCGTGGGTGACGTAGATCATCGTCGCCTGGATGCGGTTGTGCAGGCGGCTGATCTCGGCGCGCATCTGCACGCGCAGCTTGGCGTCCAGGTTCGACAGGGGCTCGTCGAACAGGAAGACGGAGGGCCGCCGCACGATGGCCCGCCCCACGGCCACGCGCTGGCGCTGGCCGCCGGAGAGGGCCTTGGGCTTGCGGCCCAGGTAGTCGGTGATGCCCAGGATGTCGGCCGCCTCCTCGACCCGCTCGCGGATCTCCTGCCGGGGGAACTTCCGCAGCTTCAGGCCGAAGGCCATGTTGTCGTAGACGGTCATGTGGGGGTAGAGGGCGTAGTTCTGGAAGACCATGGCGATGTCGCGGTCCTTGGGCAGGACGTCGTTGACCAGGCGGTCGCCGATGTAGATCTCGCCGCGGGTGACTTCCTCCAGGCCCGCCACCATGCGCAGCGTCGTCGATTTGCCGCAGCCCGAGGGCCCGACGAGAACCATGAACTCCCGGTCCACGATCTCGAGATCGATCTCCCGGGCCGCCACCACGTCCTTGTCGAAGATCTTCCAGACGTCCTTCAGGATCACCTTGGCCACGGCGTCCTCCTCCTGCTGCGTTCGTTGTAAGGCCGGCGCGGGGGGCTGTCAAGACGCCGCCGCGGGCGGCGGGCGGCCCCTCAGGCCCGAACGCCGCGGCGGGGCGGCCCGTCCGCGAAGCGCTTGTAGGTCACGGCCATCGCTCGCAGCCGCTCGTCCACCCGCGCGGCCAGGCTGCCCGGCGTCCAGGACCCGTTCCGGCGCCGACGGCCGGCGGGCAGGCCGGTGAGCAGCTCCATGGCCTGGTCCACGGTCCGGACGGCGTGGACGTGGAAGCGGCCGCGCCGGGCGTCGGCCACGAGGTCCTTGTCCAGCTGCAGGTTCTTGACGTTGCTCGCCGGCAGGATCACGCCCTCGGCGCCGGTCAGGCCCCGGTCGCGGCAGACCTTCCAGAAGCCCTCCACCTTGGCGTTGACCCCGCCCACCGGCTGCACCTCGCCGAACTGGTTCACCGAGCCGGTGACGGCCAGGGACTGGCGGATGGGCGCGTCCGCCAGGGCCGAGAGCAGGACGCACAGCTCGGCGAGGCTGGCGCTGTCGCCGTCGACGCCGATGTAGTTCTGCTCGCAGGAGACCGACGCGTGCAGGTGCAGGGGCTTGTCCTGGGCGAAGCGGGCGCGCAGGAAGCCGGTGAGGATGAAGTGCCCCTTGTCGAAGAAGCTGCCGCTGAGGTCCGCCTCGCGCTCGAGGCTGAGGATGTCCCCCTCGCCCAGGGAGGTGCTGGCCGTCAGCTTGACGGGCAGGCTGTACGCGTAGTCCCACTGCTCGAGGACGAAGAGGGCGTTGAGCTGGCCCACGGCCTCGCCGCGCGTGCGGATCAGCAGGGTGCCCTCGCGCACGGCCTTGAGTGTGTTCTGCTCGGCCTGCCCCAGGCGCCGGTCGCGCTCGGCCAGGGCCTGGTCCACGTGGACGACGCCGACGCTCCTGGCCCCCGCGCGCTTGGCGAAGTAGTCGGACTCGATGAGCACGGCGACGATGTCGCTGAAGCGCGTGGACAGGCGGTCCTTGCGCCGCGCCAGGCGCACCCCGTACTCAAGCACCGCCGCCGCGGCGGCGTCGCCGACGGGCAGCAGGCCGTCCTGCCGCTGCACCTTGCGGATGAAGGTCAGGTAGCGGCGCATGTTGTCGCGGGTGCGCGGCATGTCGGTTTCGAAGTCCACCTTGACGTGGAACACGCGCTGCAGGTCGGGGTCGTCCTGGAGCAGGGTGTTGTAGAGAGCGGTCGAGCCCACCAGGATGACCTTGACGTCCAGATCCACGGGATCGGGCTTGAGGGGCGTGATGACCATGCGGTTGGCCGGGTCGTAGCCCTGGATCTGGAGCTTGCGGTTGCGCAGGACGCGCTTGAGGGTGGGCCAGACCAGGCCCTCCTCCAGCAGGTCCTGGGCCATGATGACCAGGGTCCCCCCCTGGGCGCGCATGAGGGAGCCCGCCCGGATCTGCCGGTGGTCGAAGCCGGCGCCGCCGCCGGGCAGGGATTGGCGCTCGATGGTGCCGAATAGGTTCTGGAAGGTGGGCGTCGATTCGATGATCACCGGCGCGCCCTGCTGCCGGGAGTTGTCGATGATGACGTTGACGGCGTAGCGGCAGAAGGGCTCCTCGGGCTCCTCCTCCTCGTCCTCCTCCTCGCCGCGCACCCAGACCTCGTTCTCGAAGGCGTTCTCGAGCTGGTCCAGCCACTCGCGGATCCGCGCGCCCACGTAGGCTTCGCGCAGCATGTCGAGGGTGTCGTGGATGAGGGGATGCACCGTGGCCTCCTCCAGGCGCAGCATCTTCTCCTCGTACTCCTCCTCGAGCTGGCGGTTGGCCCGCACCAGGGCCTGCAGGTCGTCGCGCAGGATCAGGTAGCGCTTCTCGATGCGGTCGCAGACCTTCGGCGCCAGGCGCCCCTCGTCCACGAGCTGGCCCAGGTCGGCCACCTCCCAGTCCTCGTCGTCGATGACGGCGCGCAGCTCGGGGCGCATGTAGGGGCCGCTCTGTATCTGGACCAGGGCGAAGCCGCTCTTCTGGGCCTTCTCGGCGAAGGCCTTGACGGCGCCGCTCTGGAGGTTGCGGTAGTGGCGCTGCAGGCGGCTGACCTGCTTCTGGTAGGTCTCGTCCCGGTAGATCTTGGGGATGTGCCGCCGCAGGCTGGCCACGAGGGTATCGATGCGGCGCTGGAACTCCCGCCCCTTGCCCGCGGGAAAGCGCAGCAGGATGGGCAGGTCGGGGCTCTCGAAGTTGAAGACGTAGCAGAGGTCCTCGGGCGTCTCGCCGCGGCCCTCGTAGTCCTCCAGCACGCGGCGGATGGTGGTGGTGCGCCCCGTGCCCTCGGTGCCCGTGACGAAGATGTGGTAGCCGGGCTGGCGGATGGCCAGGCCCATGTGCAGGGCGTCCAGGGCGCGGTCCTGGCCGATGATCTCCAGGGCGGGCCGGTTCTTCGGACCGACGCGGGGCAGGCCGTCGGGATCGCAGGTCCAGCGAAGCTGATCGGGAGACAGGCTGCGCGTTTGCCGGGACTGGGTCATGCCAACTCCTGGCTCGGGTCGAGGGCCGGAAACATCGGCGCAGACTACCACAAGCCAAGCACTTACACAATGCGATGGCGGGCCTTCCCCCTCCCGCCAGCCGGCCGGGCCGGTCCGGCGGCGGGATCCGCCGGACCGCGGGAACAGTGTCTGCATTCATCTGATTCTGACGTTTCCGATTTTTTTCGAGAAAGACTCTTGATGGCGCGTCGCGGTGGATGCTTTCTTGGCAGTCACCGCGGACTGCACGGCCGCCGAGGCCCTCCCGGACCAGACTGCGAGGCACCGCCATGACCCGCACGGCGCTCTCCACCTGCGACTCCCGCGCCGCCGCCCGGCGGCGGCCGGCGTTGACGGTGGTCGGGCTGTGGCTCGCCGGCCTGCTGGGCGCCGTCTTCCTCCTGGCCGAGCCCGCCCGCGCGGCCGCCTGGCCCCAGGAAGCGCCCGCCTGCGCGCGGGACTTCGGAGACCTGTCCGGCGGCATCGTCCTGGGCGAGGCGCACCCGGTCACGTGGCAGCTCACGGCGGAGACCGGACGCAGCCTCTCGCGCTTCTTCGTGAGCGAGCAGTACCCGTCCTGGGTGGCGGTGGCCGGCGTCGAGGCCGACGTGGACGGCGCGGCGGTCAGCGTCTACCACGAGATGGGCGCCGCGGGCGAGGTCGCGCCCGGCCTGACGCCCCATCGTTTCGTGTTCTGGGAGCCGGACACCGGCTGGCTGGACCTGCACCTGGCGCCCGGCCAGACACTGACCGTGCGCTACACCGTCGCCAGCGACGAGGCGGGCACCTTCGCGCCGGATTACGACGGCTGGTGCGGTCTGCTCGACGGGGAGACGGGCGCCGGCGGCTGGGACGACGCAGTGCCCCTGCTCAGCTTCCACTCGACGCCGGTGGTGCTCGACGAGGTGGCCATTCGCGACGGCGGCGGCTTCCTCGAGCTCGCCTGGACCCTCAACGACGACGGCGAGGATCCCGTCTTCCGCCTGCAGCGCGGCGGTCCCGATCCCTGGCTGTCCCAGCCCCTGCCCGGCGCCCAGTGGCAGGGCCCCGGCGCCTATGTCTGGAAGGACGCCACGGCCGAGCCCGGGCGCCTGTACCACTACTGGCTGGCCCTGCTCGACGCGGGCGGCGGCGTTCAGCTCTTCCTGCCCCTGGGCGCGGCCGAGCTGGCGGCTCCCGAGCACGTCTACCGGCTCCAGCCGGCCTATCCCAATCCCTTCAATCCGACCACCATGCTGCGCTTCAGCCTGGACGCCGAGCGCCGCATCGAGCTTGCCGTCCACGACGCGCGCGGACGGCGGCTGCGCCGCCTGGCCGCGGGCGCCTGGGCCGCGGGCGAGCACGCCCTCGTCTGGGACGGCCGCGACGAGGGCGGCCGCGCGCTGCCCAGCGGCGTCTACTTCGCGCGCCTCGCGGTGGAGCGCCAGCCGGCGCAGGTGATCCGCCTCACGCTGGTGCGCTGAGGCGGCGCGCCGCCCGCGGCGGCGTCACGACCAGGGATCGATCCCCAGCAGGTGATAGGCCTCGGCGGCAAGGTAGAAGGACCCGGTGACGAGGACCGGCGCGTCCTCGCCGGCGGCCTGCAGGGCCGCGGCCAGGTCCGGCGCGGCGCGCCAGGCCGCGGTCGTCGGCGGGTCCACCGGCGCCGGGCCGCCGGACCCGCCCGGCAGCGCGACGGCCGCGGCGGATTCCCCGCCGGCCGCCGCCCGTTCGAGCAGGATCTCGGGCGCCAGAGCACGCGGCTGTCGCGCCGCCGTGAGGACCACGCGGCGCGGTCGGGCGGTCAGCAGGGCCAGCAGCTCGGCCACCTCCTTGTCCTCGTTGCAGCCGAAGACCGTGACGCCCCTCTCGCCAGCCAGCGCGTCCCAGGCCGCCAGCGTGCCCGCCAGGGCCTCGGGATTGTGGGCCCCGTCCAGGACCAGCGGCGGCGCCGCCTGCACGCGGTGGAAGCGTGCCGGCAGGGCCGTGGCGGCCAGGGCCGCGGCGGGATCGCCGGGCAGCAGGCACTCGCCGCGCCGGATCTCCAGGTCGGCCAGGACGGCCAGGGCCAGGGCTGCGTTGCGGGCCTGGACGGCGGGCAGGCCGGGCAGGGGATAGCGCCCGGCCAGGCGCGCGGCCAGAACGGCCGCGCCCCCGGCCTCCGCCGCATCCGCGGAAGCGGCCGCGCCCATCGGGGCCGGCGGACCGGGTGGATCGACGACCAGGTCGCCGCCGTCGAGGCGGTGGGGCAGCTCCTCGTCCAGCAGGCGGAGCGAGAAGCCGGCGCGCGCCGCCTCGGCGCGGGCCAGGTCCACCAGGGCGGGATCCCGCAGCCCGACGTGGAAGGGCCGGCCCGGCCGGCCGATGGCCAGCTTCTCGCGGGCGATCTCCGCCAGCGTCGTGCCCAGGTAGCGCGTGTGCTCGCGGGAGATGGTGGTCAGCACGGAGGCCTCGGCGGGCGCCACCCGCGTCGAGTCCAGGCGGCCGCCGAGACCCGTCTCCCAGAGCACCCAATCCACGCCCGCGGCCTCGAAGTGGAGCAGGGCCATCAGGGTCAGAGTCTCGAAGAAGGTGGCCTCCCGCTCGCGCACGGCGTCCGCCACGCGCTCCGTCAGGACCGCCACGCCCGCGTCGTCCAGGGACCGGCCGTCCACGCGCAGGCGCTCGCCCACGTGCAGCACGTGGGGGCTGGTGAACAGGCCCGTGCGATAGCCCGCCGCCCGCAGCAGCGACTCCAGATAGCAGCAGACCGATCCCTTGCCGTTGCTGCCGGCCACGTGGAGGAATCGCAGGCGGCGCTCGGGATGGCCGAAACGCGCCGCGAGGGCCTCGATGTTGGCCAGGCCCGGTTTCATGCCGAAGCGGGTCAGCGAGTAGAGGAAGCGCTCCGTTTCCGTCTCGGGAGGCAGGAGCGGGGATTCGGGAAAGGGGAAGCGCCGGCCGCCGCCGTCAGGCCGAGGCGTCATGGCCCTCCGGGCCGCCGCCCGTGGCCCGGCGCGGCGCCGCCTCGTCGCCGCCGCGGATGGCCAGGCGCGGGCCGTCGTCCAGGCGGACGGCGCCGCCCTCGCGGCGGCCGCGCGCGGCCTCGCTCCAGGTGAGGAAGGCCAGCGCGCGATCCAGGACGCGGCGCAGCTCGTGGCGGTCCACCACGCGGTCCACCATGCCGTGCTCCAGCAGGAACTCGGAGGTCTGGAAGCCCTCGGGCAGCTCGGCCTGGATGGTCTGCTGGATGACCCGCGGCCCGGCGAAGCCGACCAGGGCCCGCGGCTCGGCCAGTACCAGGTCGCCCAGCATGGCGAAGGAGGCCGTCACGCCACCCGTGGTGGGATGGGTGAGGATGGAGATGAAGGGCACGGCCGCGTCGCGCAGCCGGCCCAGCAGGGCGCTGGTCTTGGCCATCTGCATCAGGGAGAGGATGGATTCCTGCATGCGGGCGCCGCCCGACTGGCTGACGATGATCAGGGGCTGGCGCGCCGCGAGGCTGTCACCGATGGCCCGCGCCACCTTCTCGCCCACCACCGAACCCATGGAGCCGCCCAGGAAGTTGAAGTCCATGACGGCCACGATGACCGGTCGCCCCTCGACCTTGCCCCGGCCCGTGATGACGGCGTCCTCGAGACCCGTCGCCTGGCGGGCCTGGATCAGCTTGTCGCGGTAGCGGTCCTTGCCGGCGCGGAACTCGAGGGGATCCTCGCTCAGCAGGCCCCGGTGGGTCTCGGCGAAGCTGCCCTCGTCCAGCAGGAAGCCCAGGTACTCGTGGGCGCTGACGCGGAAGTGGAAGCGGCACTTGGGGCAGACCCAGCGCTGCTTGACCAGCTCCTGGCGGAAGAGGATCTCGCCGCAGCTGCTGCACTTGACCCACAGCTCGTCGGCGATCTCCCGCCGCGATCCCTTGGGCTGGGGCTTGAGTCCCGTCTTCTCGCGTTGCCACCAGGTCATGGCACCGTCCTCGGATGTCCGGGAGTATAGGCGCCGCCCCCGCGGCGGGCAAGGCGCATCGACGCTAGCGAGGCAAACGCCGCGCCAGGGCCGCCAGGAGCCGCGCGAAATCCCCGGCCGCGCTGCGCCCCACGGCGACCACCTCCTCGTGGCTGACGGGCCCGCCGCCGTCCTCCACGATCTCGTTGGTGATGCAGCTCAGGCCCAGCAGCGGCATCTCCAGGCGGGACAGCAGCATGCACTCGGGGAAGGTGGACATGCTGGCCGCCTGCGCGCCCAGGGCGCGGCTCAGGCGCAGCTCGGCGCGGGTCTCGTAGGCGGGTCCCGGCGCGGCGTTGAGCACGCCCTCGTGGACGGCGACGCCGGCCTCGCCGGCCGCCGCCAGCAGGGCGGCCGACAGGTCCGGGTCGAACAGGGGCCGCCGGGGCGGCAGGCGCGGCGCCGCGCCGGACGGCGCGCCGCGCAGGGGATCGGCGAGCTGCATGGACAGGATGTCGCGGATCAGCATGAAGTCGCCGGCGCGGAAGGACGGATCCAGTCCGCCCGCGGCGTTGGTGACGATCATGCCGGCTAGGCCCAGGCCGGCCATGGCCGCCGCGGGCAGGAGCACCCGGGCGTCGGGCAGCCCCTCGTAGCGGTGGACGCGCCCCTGCAGGAAGAGGTAGGGCGAGCCCTGGGCCAGGGCCAGGCGCCCCGCGTGCCCCGCCACCGAGGCGGGCGGCAGCCCCAGTTCCGCGAAGTCCAGGGACCAGCGCAGGGGGAAGCGGTCGGCGGCGGGCCCCAGACCCGAGCCCAGGATGACCCCCACCGTCCCCGCGGGCACGTCGAGGCGGGACCAGCGAGGCCGCAGGGCCTCCAGGCCCTCCACCAGGTCGGCCGGCAGCAGCTCATAGAAGCGTTCGCAGGACATCTCAGGGGCCTCCGGCGGGATCGAGGCTGCGGGCCATGACGAGGGCGTCCTCGCCGTTGTCGGTGTAGTAGCCGCGGCGCCGGTAGACGATGTCGAAGCCGCGCGAGGCGTAGAGCCCCCGCGCCGCCGCGTTGGACTCGCGCACCTCGAGGCTCAGCGAGTGGTAGCCGTTCCGGGCGGCTTCGGCGAGCATCCAGTCCAGCAGGAATCCCCCCAGCCCGCGGCCCTGCAGCGCCGGCGCCACGGCGAAGTTGAGCAGGTGCATCTCGTCCAGCACGATCCAGTTGAACAGGTAGGCGGCCAGATCCTCGTCGACGAAGGCCACGAGGTTCCAGGCGTGGTCGCGCGCCACGGCCTCCTGGCGCAGCAGCTCCAGGCTCCAGGGGGCCGGGAAGCAGATCCGCTCCAGGGCCAGCACCCCCGGCACGTGCTCCAGCGTGTAGGGCTCCCCCTCCACCAGGCGGTCCTCGCCGAGGGTGCGGTCGTGGAAGAGGGCGGCGAAACGGCGGCGCAGCGCCATCATCGCGCCCGTCCGCCCGCGGGGCGGCTCGTGGCCGGGCGGAGCAGATAGCGCGGCTGCAGGGCGTCCACGGCCTCGCCGCGCAGGGCCCCGCGGGCCAGGCGGGCCAGGCGGGCCAGGGCCGCGAGCTGTTCGGCCGGCCCCGGCTCGGGCAGCACGGCCAGGGGCGCCTCGGCCGGGAAGGTCCCCGGCGGCGGCGTCCCGACCAGGCGGGCTCCCGCGGCGGCGGCCGCCGCCGCGTGGACGGCCAGGCCCGCGGCGTCCAGGAGATCCTCCCACTCGGGCCGGTCCGCGCCGGGCGCGAAGAGGGCGGCCCAGACCTCCTGGCCGCGCGCGCGCCGGCACGCCAGCGTCGGGCCCGGCGCCGCGGGGAGGGCCAGGACCGGCAGGGCCAGGCTGGCCAGGGGCGCCACCTCGACATCCCGCCCGAAGGCCAGGCCCTTGGCCGTGGCCAGGCCCACGCGCAAGCCGGTGAAGCTGCCAGGCCCCACGGTGACGGCCACGCGCGCGAGGTCGGACCAGGGCCGGCCGGCCTCCTCGCGCAGACCGGCGAGGACCCGCTGCAGGAAGGCCGTGTGCTCCCGCGGAACCTCCGAGACGCGGCTCAGGAGCCGGCCGCCGGGAAGCTCCAGGGTCACGAGGCCGAGGCGGTCCGAGACGTCGAGGCCGAGGATCACGGCTCCGCCTCCGGGCCGGCGTCCGGCGCGTCCCCGCCGGTCGCCGCCGAGGATGCGTCCGGCGCGGGGGCCTCGACGGACGCGGCCACCGCCGCGATCAGCGCCTCGCGCTGGCGCGGCGTGGCGCCCGCGATCTCCAGGCGGCGCACCGTCTCGCCGCTGACGGTGATGACCACGCGCAGGGCGCCCGCGGGCAGGAAGGGCGCCACGCGGTCCGCCCACTCCACGAGCACGACGCCGCCGGCCAGGCGCTCGTCGAAGAAGCCCAGCTCGGTCAGCTCCTCCTCGCCGCCCGCCAGCCGGTAGGCGTCGAAGTGGTAGACCGGCAGGCGGCCGGCGTACTCGTTGAGCAGCACGAAGCTGGGGCTGTCCACGGAGCGGGGCGGCACGCCCAGAGCCTCGGCGAAGGCGGCGACGAAGAGCGTCTTGCCGGCGCCCAGCACGCCCGTCAGGGCGACCCAGTCCCCCGCGGCGGCCACCCGCCCCAGGGCGGCGGCGACGGCGGCCGTCTCCGTCGGGCTCCCCGCGGCGATGCTCAGGCGCGGGGATCCAGGATCGCGCATGGGACGATCATCTCCTCGAGCGAGACGCCCCCGTGCTGGAAGCTGCCCAGGTAGCGCTGCTCGTACTCGTGGAAGTTCGTCGGGTAGACGAAGTAGTAGTTCTCCCGCGCCAGCAGGTAGTTCTTCGTCCGGCGCTCGGACGGCAGGCGGTACTCGACCGGCTTGACGATCTTGATGGCCTGCTTGGTGTCGCAGCCCAGGTTGTCGCCGTACTTGTAGCGGATGCTGCTGGAGGTCTCGCGGTTGCCGTGGACCAGGCTGGAGCGGCCGCAGAGCACCGAGCCGTGGTCGCTGGTGACGATGACCACCGCCCCCTGCCGGGCCAGCACCTTGAGGATGTCGAAGAGCGCCGAGTGGCGGAACCAGGAGCCCATGAGGCTGCGGAAGGCCGCCTCGTCGGGCGCGATCTCCTGCAGGATCTCCGACTGGCTGCGCCCGTGGGCCAGGATGTCCAGGAAGTTGAAGACCAGGGCCACCAGGGGGATGTTCTGGAAGCTGCCGATCTGCCGGTACAGCTCGTTGGCCTCCGAGATGTTGGAGACCTTGGCGTACTTGACGGTGCGGTCCCCGAGCTTCTTGCGGCCGAGCTGCTCGACCAGCAGCTCCTTCTCGTGGCGGTTGAGGCTGCCCTCGGTGCGCGGGTCCTCGATCCACCAGTCGGGGTGGCGCCGCGCGATGTCGCCGGGGAACAGGCCCGCGAAGATGGCGTTGCGCGCGTAGGGCGTGGCCGTGGGCAGGATGGCGAAGTACTCCTCGCGGCGGATCTGGTAGTAGGGCTTGATGAGCTCCTCGACGACCATCCACTGGTCCAGGCGCATGCAGTCGATGATGATGAAGAAGACCTGGCGGCCGGCCTCCACGTAGGGCCGCACCCAGTGGTCGAACAGGTCGGGGCTGAGGCGGGGCCGGTCGCCGTCGTCCTCGCGGAGCCAGCGCGGGTACTCGCGCTCCAGCCAGCGGCCGAAGGTGGCGTTGAGGTCGCGCCGCAGGTCCAGGTGGGTCTGCTCCAGGCCGGTGCCCTCGAAGCTGTCCAGCCTGAAGTCCCAGTCGACCAGGAAGCGGTTCACCTCGAGCCAGCGCCGCCAGTCGGCTTCGTCCATGCGCTCGTTGCTGACGTCGCCGTAGTCGGCGATGTAGTCGCGGGTGAGCTGGTTCTCCTGGACCTGGCGGCCCTCGAACAGGCGCTTGATGGCCGAGAAGATCTGCACCGGGTTCACCGGCTTGACGAGGAAGTCCTGCACGGAGTAACCCATGGCCCGGTTCATGAGCTCCTCCTCCTCGCTCTTGGTGATCATGATGACGGGGATGTCCTGGCGGATGCCGCGGACCTCGATCAGGGTCTCGAGGCCGTTCTTGCCCGGCATCATCTCGTCCAGGAGCAGGACGTCGAAGGGCTCCTTCTCGAGCAGCGCCACGGCGTCGTCGCCGTTGGTCACGCCGGTGACCGCGTAGCCCTTCTCCTCCAGGAAGAGGATGTGCGGGCGGAGCAGGTCGATCTGGTCGTCGGCCCAGAGGACCCGCTGGCGTTCGGTAGCGCTCACGGCTCACCCTTTCCTTCCCGGGCCGGCGCGGCCCGATGATCCCGTCTCAGACGGGCAGCCGGACGACGAAGCAGGACCCGTGGCCCGGGTGGCTGTCGAGCAGGAGCAGGCTGCCGTCGTGGTAGTCCTCGACGATGCGGCGGCTCAGCGTCAGCCCCAGGCCCCAGCCGGCGCTCTTGGTGGAGTAGCCCGGGTGGAAGACACGGCGGCGCGCCGAGGGGCCCATGCCCCGGCCGTTGTCTCGCACGTGGAGGTCCACGGTCTGCTCGGTGGCATTGTAGCTCAGGGAGACTGTGATCAGCCCCTGTTCCTTGTCAATGGCGTCGATGGCGTTGCGGATCAGGTTCTCGACGACCCACTCGATCAGCTCGTCGTGGAAGCGGACCATGGGCACTTCGTCGTACTGCTCGCGGATCTCCACCTGCTTGCGGCGATGGGGCAGCCGGCGGCGCAGGTACTGGACGCAGCGCTCGGCGACGGGCCGCAGGTTGCCCCGCTTGAGGGTCGGCGCGCCGCCGATGTTGTTGAAGCGGGCCGAGACCTTCTGGAGCCGGTCCACGTCGCCGGCCATCTCCCGGAACGCCTCCTCGTAGACCCGCCCGGCCTCCGGGTTCCCGCCCGCGTCGCCCTCCAGGCGTGCCTGGCTGAGCTGGATCCAGCCCAGCAGGCTGGTCAGGGGCGTGCCCATCTGGTGGGCGGTCTCCTTGGCCAGGCCCACCCAGATGGACTCCTGCTCGTAGCGCTTGACCAGGAAGAAGCCGAGGATGCCCACGATGAAGAAGAGCAGCAGCATGACGAGCTGGATGATGATGGCGCTGCCCAGGCGCTCGGCCAGGTCGCTCTGGCCCCAGGTGACATAGCCCTGGATCTTCGACGGCGAGCCCGGGAAGTAGAAGATCACCGACTGTCGCCGCTCCCGGAAATCGCGGGCCATGCGGATCAGGTGGGCGATGTCCTCGCTGGGCGGATTCGCCAGGTCGATGGCGCGCAGGTCCTCCAGCCGGTAGCCGCGGTCGAAGGGGATGCCCGGCACCTTCCAGAAGACCGGCCGGCCGTCGGTGTCCGTGATGATGAGCGGGAAGGGCGCCTCCACGGCGATCTGGTCGAGAATGGTGCGCAGGCGGGCGTAGAAGCGCTCGTCCTCCTCGAACTGGAGGGCCAGGGCCACCATCTCGCTGATGGCGCTGGCGCTGTAGTTGGACTCGCTGCGGGCGCGCTCGTTGAGGTGGCGGATGTAGAGCACCGCCACCAGCAGCACGATGAGGCTGGTCACCAGGATGTAGAGCTGCAGCAGCGACCGGATGCGCTCGCTCGAGAGGGAGAATCGCCTGGCCAGCGTGACCTCCTAGCGCTCCAGGAACTCCCGGCCGCCCATGTAGGGCGCCAGGGCCGCGGGCAGGCGCACCTTGCCCGTGGGGGTCTGTCCGTTCTCCAGCAGGGCCGCCACCAGGCGGGCCAGGGCGACGCCGCTGCCGTTCAAGGTGTGCACGAAGCGGGGCTTCTCGCCCCTGGCGGGGCGGAAGCGGATGTTGGCGCGGCGGGCCTGGAAGTCCTCGAAGTTGCTCACGCTGGAGATCTCCAGCCAGCGCTTCACGCCGCCGGACCAGATCTCCAGGTCGTAGCACTTGGCGGCGGCGAAGCTGAGGTCGCCCGTGGCGAGGGTCATCACCCGGTAGGGCAGCGCCAGGGCCTGCAGCACCTTCTCGGCCTCGGCCAGCAGGCTCTCCAGCTCGTCGTAGCTGGCCTCCGGGTGGACGAACTTGACCAGCTCCACCTTGTCGAACTGGTGGACGCGCAGCAGGCCGCGGGTGTCCTTGCCGTGGGCGCCGGCCTCGCGGCGGAAGCAGGGCGTGTAGGCCTGGTAGTAGAGGGGCAGGCGCGCGCCGTCCAGGATCTCGCCGGCGTAGATGTTGGTGACGGGCACCTCGGCCGTCGGGATGAGCCAGAGGTCGTCCAGCTCCACGTGGTACATCTGCTCGGCGGACTTGGGCAGCTGGCCGGTCCCCGTGGCGGCGTCGCTGTTGACCATCAGGGGCGGCACCAGCTCGACGAAGCCGGCCGCGGCGTGCAGGTCGAGCATCAGGTTGACCAGGGCCCGCACCAGGCGCGCGCCCTGGCCGACGAACAGGGGGAAGCCCGAGCCGGCCACCCGGGAGCCGCGGGGCAGGTCGAGCAGGCCCAGCTCCTCGCCGATCTCCCAGTGGGGACGGATCTCCCAGCCCGGATCCGCGACCACCTCGCCCCAGTCGCGCACGAAGACGGCGTCCTCCTCGCCGCCCGCCGGCACGGACTCGTGGGGCAGATTGGGGATACCGAGCTGGGCCTCGTGGAGGCGCAGCTCCAGCGCCTGCCTCTCGGCGTCCAGCTCCTTGATGCGCGCCGCGAGGCGCTGAGCCTCGGCGATGGCCTCCGACGCGTCCCGGCCCTCCCGCTTCATCGCGTTGATGGCCTCGCTGGCGCGGTTCCGTTCCGCCTTCAGTTCCTCGACCTCCTGGAGGATGCCCAGGTGCCGGCCGTCCAGCGCCAGGAAGGCGTCCACGTCGGCGGACTCCCGCTTGTCGGCGACGGCCTGGCGCACGCGGTCGGGATTCTGGCGGATGAACTTGCGGTCGAGCATGGTGCCTCCAGCGGAAACGTCGTTGCGCGGGGAGCTTAGCAACGCCGGCGGTTTCCGCCAAGGGGGAAGGAGCGCCACCGGCCCGCGCGGGGTGTCACAAAAACACTACGGCTAATAAAATAGGACGTCGCCGCCATGTGTGCCAGGTCGATCCCGGGGCAAAGAATAATGTCATGCGTGCTATAATAAAGGTCAACGCGGGGAGGACGTCATGATCACACGCGCGCTCCGGGCCGCCTGGCTCGTAGCGCCGCTCTTGGCGCTGGCGAACGCTCCCGCCGCCGCCGACTACATCGGCGTCTTCGCCGACTCGAGCGGCACGAGCTGCGAGGCCGCGCTCACCGTCGGCGAGCCCACGACGCTTTACGTGCTGGCGTTGGTGCCCGCCTGCGCCCAGCACGGCATCCGGGGCGCCGAGTTCCGCCTCGAGAACCTGCCGCCCGGCGGCGCGCAGGGCCTCGTCCAGTTCCACTGGGCCACGTCGCTGAACCTGGGCGATCCCGAGACGGGCATCAGCCTGAGCCTCACCGAGCCCGTGACCGGCGACACCATCATCCTGGGCCAGATCCTGCTGATCCCGCTCGCCGAGGACTGGACGGCGCCCGACTGGCGGATCGACGTGGCACCCAGCCTGGGCACCGGCAACCTGGTCATCGTGGATCACCGCTACCGGACCTGGCAGGTGGGCGGCGGCCACGTGACGCTGGACTGCACCGATCCTGCCGGCTGCGCCTGCCCCCCGGCCAGCGGCGAGGCGGCGCCCGGCGCGCTGGACTTCGGCGGCGTATTCCTGGGCGCAGCGGCGGAACGGCCGCTGGTCCTGCGCAACACCGGCACCACGATCCTGGCGGGCACCCTCTCCTGCCCGGGCGACGCGTTCACGCTGACGGCCGGCGCGGGCCCCTTCGCCATCGATCCGGGAGATTCCCTCGCGGCGGCGGTGCGTTTCGCGCCGACGGGCCCGGGCGCCGCGGACACCTATCTCCAGACGGGCAGCCCGAGCTTCGCCAACGTCCCCTGCGCGGGCGAGGGCCTGCCCGCCTGCCTGCTGGCGCCGGACGGGGAGTTGAACTTCGGCAACGTCTGGGTGGGCTTCTCGGCCGCTCGCGGGTTCCATCTCCTCAACGTCTCGGACCAGACGCTCGCCGGCAGCATCGGCGAGGCGCCGGGCGACTTCCACGTCCTGTCCGGCGGCGGCGACTGGGAGCTGGCGCCCGGCGCGTATCACGAGGTCCGCCTGCGCTTCGCGCCTCTGCATCCCGGCCACCAGACGCCGGTCCTGGACCTCGGCTGCGAGCTGTGTCCCGACCTCGCGCTCTATGCGGTGGGCCGGACCGACGATCCCGAGCATCCCCATGTGGCCGACCGCATCGGCGTCTACGCTGACGGCATCGCCACCGCCTGCGCCGCGGACCTGCCCGCGGGCGAGCCGGTCGCGCTGCGCATCCTGGCCGCGCTGCCCCACCACTTCGTCGCGGGCATCCTCGGCGCGGAGTTCAGCGTGGCGGGCCTGCCGGCGGCGGGGCCGGGCGGGACCTGGGACGTCGCCTGGAACGCGGACACGGTGGCGGGCGACATCGAGACCGGCGTCAGCCTCGGCTTCGCCGCGCCCCGGACGGGGCCCTACGTGGAGCTGGGCACCCTGACCCTGACCGCCGCGGATCCGGGCTGGCCCGGCGGCGACCACGTGCTGGACGTCGGCCCGGCGGCCGGCGCCGAGACCCCGGTCGTCGTGGACACGGCCGGCGCTGCGGCGCCCGTGGCCGGCGAGATCATCACTCTCAACTGCTCCGAGCCGGCGGCCTGCGCCTGCGCCGCCTACGCGGAGCCCCTGTGCGAGCTGGCGCCGCCCCTGCTGGACTTCGGCACGCTGGAGGTGGGCGAGCACCGCGACTCCAGCTTCGTCGTCCGCAACACCGGCAGCGGCACGCTCCAGGGCGAGATCAGCGAGAACTGCGCGGGCTTCGCCATCCTCGCGGGCGGCGGCCTCTTCGCGCTGGGCCCGGGCGAGTCGCGGGAGGTGGCGGTGCGCTTCGCGCCCGACCTGGGCGGGGAGCAGCAGTGCCTCGTCGCGACCGGCTTCGCGGACTGCCCCGGCGTCACCTGCCTCGGCGTCGCCCAGGACGTGCCGCCCGTCTGCCTGCTCGAGCCCGACGGCCTGGACTTCGGCGTGCTGGCCCCCACGACGAACGCCGACCTGAGCTTCACCATCACCAACACCGGCGGCGGGGTCCTCTCCGGAAACATCGCGATGGACTGCGAGTACTTCGCGTTCTGGAATCCGACCGGGTTCTTCAATCTCTACCGGAACCAGTCGCTGACCTGCATCGTCCGCTACCAGCCGCTCAGCGAGGGCGGCCACGAGTGCGTCATCGAGACCGGCAGCGAGCTCTGCGGCCCGATCCTCTGCCACGGCGTCTGCCAGATCACGCCGCCCCTGTGCGCCGTCGAGCCCGACAGCCTGGACTTCGGCACGGTGATCGTCGGCGCGGCGATCGAGCGAACCCTCACCATCACCAACGGGGGCGGCGGTTCCCTGACCGGCACGGTCAGCGAGGATTGCGAGGCCTACGAGATCGTGGCCGGCGCCGGCGCCTTCTCCGTCAATCCTGGCATGGTCCACGCGGTGACCGTGCGCTACGCGCCGCCCGACGGCCTGGAGCACGCCTGCTGGATCCTCACCGGCGCCGCGGGCTGCGACTCCATCCCATGCCGGGGCCAGGGCCTCGACCTGCCGCCGGCCTGCGCGGTGTCGCCCGCGGGCCTGGACTTCGGCGCCGTGCCCGTGGGCGCCTGGGCCGACGACTCGCTGACTATCACCAACGCGGGCGGCCATGCCCTGGAAGGAGCGATCGAGCTTGACGAGGGACCCTTCGCCCTCCTGGCCGGCGCGGGCACCTTCGCCCTGGGCCCGGGCGAGGCGCGCGCGGTCGCGGTGCGCTACACGCCGCCTGACGGCCTCGCGCACGCCGGCTGGATCCTCACCGGCGCTGCCGAGTGCGATTCCATCCCCTGCCAGGGCCAGGGCGTGATCGTGCCGCCCGAGTGCGTCGTCACGCCCGCCGCGCTGGACTTCGGCCCGGTGGCCCTCGGCGACTCGGCGGCCCTGTCGGTGACGGTGCGCAACGAGGGCTACGGCGTCCTGGAGGGCGACCCCGCGGTGATCGGCGAGGCCTTCGTCCTCGCGGCCGGCGGCCCCTTCGCCCTGGCCCACGACGAGACCACCGCCCTGACCGTCGCCTTCATGCCCGCGGTCATCGGCGCGCAGGCGGCGGCGCTGGATCCGGGCGCGGGCTGCCCGCCCATGCCCCTGGCGGGCCTCGGCGTGCCGGCGGGGCCGGGCGGCGACCATCTCGGCCTCTACGCCGACGCCGCGGGCACCATCTGCCACGGCGACCTTGCGCCGGGCCAGCCCCTCGTCCTGCGCGTGATCGTCGTGGCGCCGGTCTTCGCCGAGCACGACATCGCGGGCGCCAGCTTCCGCGTGGCGGGGCTGCCCGCCGGCGGCGGGGGCACGGTCGCCGGCGACTGGCCCGGCGCCACGGCGAGCGGCGATCCGGCCACGGGCCTGACGGTGACCCTTGACTCGCCGCGGCCGGGCCCCGTGGTGGAGCTGGGCACGCTCACCCTCACGGCCGACGCGCCGGACTGGATGGGGCCCGATCACGTGCTGGCCCCGGCCGGCGACGGCGACGCGGGGCCCGCCATCCTGGACGGTGCGGGCAACACCTGGGAGATCTGGGCCGACCGCTTCACGGTCAACTGCACCGATCCGGCCGCCTGCGCCTGCATCGACTTCCTGGAGCCCGTCTGCGCCGTCGCGCCGACCTGGCTGGACCTGGGCCTGGTGCCCATCGAGTACGTCGTCACCCGGGGCGTGACGGTGCGGAACACGGCCTACGGCCTGCTGACCGGCTGCCTCGCCCCCGACGAGCCGGGACTCGGTGTCTACGTCAGCAACGCCTGCTTCAGCGTCGGCCCGGCCGATTCCCACGTCGTGACGGTGCTGGTGCAGCGCAGCACGCCCGCCGACCTGCTGACGACACTCTCGACTCCGTCACTGGACTGCCCGCCCGTGACGCTGCACGCCGAGGTCGTCGAGGCGCCGCCGCCCTACCATCTGGAGCACGATCCCATGGTGTTCCTCGCGGCCGACGAGGGCGGACTGGTCTGCTTCTCCGAGACGACGCCCGGCGTGCCGGACACGGTATTCGTCTTCGCCCACAGCTACGGATTCGCCTCCGGAGAGGACCTGGACGAGATCTGGTTCAACATCACCGGCCTGCCGGCCCACCACTCGTCCGGAGGGCACTGGTCCGCGCACTGGCTCGCGCCCGCCAGCGAGGGCGATCCCGCCTCGATCATGCACCTCCTGTATCCCGAGCCGTTCACCTTCGTCGGCCGCATCGCGCTGGGCTACCTCGTCTTCCTCCCCGTCGAGCCCGACTGGCCGGGCGTCGATCGTGAACTCGGGGGAGACGTGTGCGTGCTCGAGTTCGCGAATTCCGATCCCGTCTTCTGCGAGTTCGGCCACTTCACCTTCAATTGCAGCTACCCCCCCGGCTGCGTCTGCAGCCCGAGCGACATCTGCCCCGTGGCCCTGAGCGCCTTCGCGGCCGAGGCCTCGCCGGGCCAGGTCCGGATCGCCTGGGAGGTGTCGGGGAGCGAGGAGGCGGAGTTCCGCCTGGAGGCCGCCAGGGACGACCTCGCCTGGCAGGTGGCCCACGCGCCCGTGGCCGCCGGACGCTACGAGGCCGTGGACGCCTCGCCCCACCTGGCCGGCGGCGGCGAGATCGTCTACCGGCTCAGCGCGTCCGTCGCCGGAGGCGACTGGACGCTCCTGAGGCGGGAGAGCGTGCAGGTGCCGGCCGCGGCCCGCATCACGCGCCTGCTGCCGGTCCACCCCAACCCGGGCAACCCGGCGGTCACCATCGCCTTCGAGCTGTCGCGGCCCCAGCGCGCGCGCCTGGCCGTCTTCGACCTGGCCGGGCGACGCGTGGCTCTGGTCGCCGAGGGCGCCTTCGACGGCGGGCGGCACGAGACCATCTGGCGCGGACGGGACGGCGCCGGCCGCGCCATGGCCTCGGGAGTCTACTTCGTCAGGCTGGAGACGGAGGAGGGCTGCCGGGTCCGCAAGCTCGTTCTGCTGCGCTGAAGAA
>JAFGBK010000124.1 GCA_016933175.1 Candidatus Krumholzibacteriota bacterium
CGCTACGAGGAGGGCTTCCTGTCGGCCATGCGCCGCATCGTGTCGCCGGGGCGGCACGTCAACGTCATGCAGCACCTGGCCGGCTATCTCAAGCGCGACCTCGCGGCCGGCGACCGCGACGACATCCAGCGCGTCATCGAGGACTACCGGCGCGGCATGCTGCCCCTGATCACGCCGTTGACCCTGCTCCAGCATCACTTCCGCCGCCTGCGGCACGACTGGGTGGACGCCCAGGCCTACCTGGATCCCTATCCCCGCGAGCTGGGGCTGCGCAGCAGCATCTGACGCGGCCCGGAGGCGGGCCGTCCCCCGGCCGCGCTCAGAGGGCGGCGATGCTGGACAGGGTGAAGTCGGGCCGCGCGGCGGCTGGCAGGCCGTCCAGGACCGCGGCGTCGTCGTACTTGCCCGACAGGACGAAGAGGGTGTGCATGCCCACGGCGCGGGCAGGCGCCAGGTCGGCGAAGGGGTCGTCGCCCACCATGCAGACGGCCCCGGTGGGGGCGCCCAGCACCCGCGCGCCCTCGCGGAACAGCTCGGGCGCGGGCTTGCCCAGAACCCGGGCCTCCTTGCCGGCGGCGTGCTCGATGGCCGCCACCCAGGCGCCGAGGCCCGGCACCACGCGGCCGCCGTCGCGGTAGAGGCGGCTCTTGTGCAAGGCGAGGATCCGGAACTCCGGCCGCGTGGCCAGCTCGGCGGCGCGGCCCATGCGCGCCACGTCGATCGCGTCCAGGAAGCCGATGACCAGGGCGCGCGGGTCGGCCCCGGCCGCCGCCGGCGCCTCGTCCAGCTCGCGCACGGCGACGCCGGCCGCCTCCATCACGCGCCGCAGGGCCGGCGGGCCCAGGAGCCAGGCCTCACGGACGCCCTGCTCGCGCAGGACGGCCGGCAGGCGGCCCTGGCCCGACACGATGCGCTCCGGGTCCAGGGGGAAGCCCGCCTCGGCCAGGCGCGCCGCCAGCTCCTCGCGCGTATGGGTGGTGTTGTTGGTGAGGATGGCCAGCCCGTCCCCCCGCTCGCGCAGGCGGCGCCAGGTGTCGGGCGCGCCGGGCAGGGGGGCGTAGCTCTTGTCCCTGACGAGGGTGCCTTCCACGTCGAAGAGCCAGTGCCGCGTGTCCGCCAGGGGTCCCAGTCCGTCTCCCGCTCTGCCGCTCACTCCATGGCCTCCCGCTTGAGGATCTCGTAGTAGGTGAGGATCCTCTCCACGTAACGCACGGGCTCGGTGCCGCGGCAATACCCGTAGCGCGCATTCTTGTAGTATTCGCGCTCGCGCAGCAGGGGCAGGGTCTGGGCCACGGAGACCCACTTGTCGGGGTCGAGGCCCTGGCGGGCCGCGATGCCCTGGGCGTCCAGCACGTGGCCGCGGCCCGTGTTGTAGGCCGCCAGGGTCAGCAGGGTGCGGTCGGGCTCCTCGACCCCCTCGAAGAGGCCGTGCAGGTAGCTGAGGTAGCGCGCGCCGCCCTGGACGCTCTGGACGGGATCGAGGCGGTCGGCGACGCCCATCTCCTGCGCCGTGTCCAGGGTGAGCTGCATCAGGCCGCGCACGCCCGTGTGGCTGCGGGCGCGAGGCTGGAAGTGGGACTCCTGGTAGACGATGGCGGCGATGAGCCGCCAGTCGAAGCCCTGCGCGGCCGCGGCCTCCCGGATGACGGCCTCGTAGTCCGGCAGGCGGGTCGCCAGGCGCTGGTGGTAGCGCTTGAGGTCCACGTAGTCGAAGACGTCCGTCGATGCGTAGTAGCGGTCGTACAGCTCGGCGAAGGTGCCGTCCTGCATGATGGTCCGGAAGAAGCGGTTGACGGCGCGGCGCAGGGCCTTCTCGCCCTTGGGCACGGCCCAGGCCAGGCTCTGGGGCGCGGACAGGTCGAGGCCGACGCGGATGTCCGGGTAGTAGCGGCGGTTGAGCAGGGCGACGTTGGTGTCGGCGACGGTCAGCTCGATCTCGCCGTCGGCCACGCGGCGGATCAGCTCCTCGGTGGGGAGGTCGTCATGGACGACGATGGTGACGTCCAGGCCGCCGGCGGCCAGCTCGCGCAGGCGGCTCTCGTAGGAGGAGCCCGCGCGGACGTGCACCTCACGCCCGGCCAGGTCCGCCAGCGACTTCAGCTTCGGCTCCGACTTGTTGCGGATCAGGCGCTGCTTGATGCGCAGGTACTCCTGGCAGAAGTCCACCCGCTTCTCGCGCGCGGGGGTCCGCGTGAGGCTGGCCGCGATGAGGTCGCCCTCGCCCTCGGCCAGGGAGGGGATCAGCGAGTTCCAGGCGGGCAGGCGCAGCTCTAGGTCCACGCCCAGGGACTCGGCGAAGGCCGCGGCCAGGTCGTACTCGAAGCCCATCGGGGCGTCGCGATAGGTGTAGTAGCAGTGGGCGTTGTTGCGGGTGAGGACGACGAGCCGCCCGCGCTCGCGGATGGCGTCGAGGCGGTCCCTGCCGAAGGGGCCGCCGTCGCAACCGGCGAGGAGGCCGGCCGCGGCCAGGGCGGCGAGGACGCCGAGGGCGGCGAGGGCCGCCGGTCGGCGGCGCGCGGAGTGCGGACCGGGCCTCATGGCGCGAGTATAACCGGGCCGCCCGGCGATTTATACTTGTCATCCGGCCGCTGGCGTTGCATCTTTTCGCCGCTGCGGAGGAAACGCCTCCGGGGCCCTTTTGTCTCCCAACGCGGAGAACCTGACATGCCAGGAAAGAAGGGCGGCAAGAAGACCGGCCAGAAGCCCAAGCAGCCCACGAAGAAGGGCGGCAAGTAGCTTCTAGGCTCGCTAGCGAGCCTTCTTGTCCCGGAGGGAGCCACCGGCTTCCTCCTTTTTGCGTCTAGGGGATGCCCCGCGCGCAGGCCCCGCGCGGCCGCGCGCCAACCCGGTGATTCCCGCTGCCAGCCTCGCGTTCGCGCGCGATCGCGCGACCGGCCTCAGCCGACTTGGTAGTTCGGAGCTTCCTTGGTGATGGTGACGTCGTGCGGGTGGTTCTCCCGCTGGCCGGCGGCCGTCACGCGGACGAACTGGGCGTTGGCGCGCAGGTCCTCCAGGTCGCCGGCGCCCAGGTAGCCCATGCCCGAGCGCAGGCCCCCGCAGAGCTGGAAGATGGAGTTGCGCACGGGGCCCTTGTAGGGCACCCGGCCCACGATGCCCTCGGGCACCAGCTTGCTCTCGGGCGCGCCGGCCTGGAAGTAGCGGTCGGCCGACCCCTCCTTCATGGCGTCCAGGCTGCCCATGCCGCGGTAGACCTTGTAGCTGCGCCCCTCGAAGAGGATGGTCTCGCCGGGGCTCTCCTCGGTGCCGGCGAGCAGGCCGCCGATCATCACGCAGTCGGCGCCGGCCGCCAGGGCCTTGGTGATGTCCCCGGAGAACTTGATGCCGCCGTCGGCGATGAAGGGCACGCCGGCCGGGCCGGCCACGGAGGCCACCTCGAGGATGGCCGTGATCTGGGGCACGCCCACCCCGCTGATGACCCGCGTCGTGCAGATGCTGCCCGGCCCCATGCCCACCTTGACGGCGTCGGCGCCGGCGTCGATCAGCTCGCGGGCGCCCTCGGCCGAGGCGACGTTGCCGGCCACGATCTCCTGCCCGGGATGGAGCGCCTTGGCCCGCCTGACGGCCGCGACGACGTTGTCGCTGTGGCCGTGGGCCGTGTCGATGACCACCGCGTCCACGTGGCTCGCCACCAGCAGGGGCAGGCGGGCCTCCAGGTCCTCGCCCACGCCCACGGCGGCGGCCACGCGCAGGCGGCCGTTGGCGTCGCTGCAGGTGTTGGGGTAGTCGATCTTCTTCTGGATGTCCTTCACGGTGATCAGGCCCTTGAGCTCCATGTTCTTGCCCACCACCGGCAGCTTCTCGATGCGGTGCTGGTGCAGCATGGCGCGGGCCTCCTCCAGCGTGGTACCCACGCGCACCGTGACGAGGTTCTCCTTCGTCATCAGCTCGGAGACGGGGATGTCGGGCCGCTCGTTGAAGCGCAGGTCGCGGTTGGTGAGGATGCCCACCAGGCGCCCGCCCTCGGTGATGGGCACGCCCGAGATGTGGTAGCGGGCCATGAGGTCCTGGGCGTCGGCCACCAGCGCCGTCGGCGGCAGGGTGATGGGATTGCTGATCATGCCGCTCTCCGAGCGCTTCACCTGGTCCACCTGCTCGGCCTGGCGCTCGGGGCTCATGTTCTTGTGGATGACGCCGATGCCGCCCTCGCGCGCGATGGCGATGGCCATGGCCGCCTCGGTGACCGTGTCCATAGCGGCGCTGCACAGGGGGATGTTGAGCGTGATGTTGCGGCTGAAGCGCGTGCGGATGTCGGTCTGGGAGGGGTGGATGTCGCTGCGCCGGGGGCGGAGGATGACGTCGTCGAAGGTGAGCGCGGTGGGGATCGCTTTCGCTTCCATGTCTGCCTCCGTGTCGGGGCCGATCCTGGCGGATGAATTGCCGGAGAAGATAGCCCCGGTCGGGGGAAAAAGCCAGGACGGATCCCCCGGGCCGCGTGGCGGCTTGCCGGGGCGTCGCCGCGGCCGGCCGCGGCCGCAGCGACCGCTTGCCGCGGGGAGTCCGCGGGAGTAGAATTACAGAAATGGAACCGCCGTTCCCACCGGATGTTCGGGCGTCATCTACCGGGAGGATCCCCATGCGCTTTTCGAAAATGGCGATTACCGGCCCGCGGCCGGCGCTGATCCTGGCGGCCCTGCTGATGGCCCTGGTCGCCCTGCCCGCCGCCGCCGAAATCTGGCAACCCCTCGACGTCGGCAGCACGTGGCTCTACGAGCGGCCCGACGACCAGTCGGAGATCAAGACCATCGACCGCGTCATCGACGTCGGCGGCGAGTCCGTCACCGTCATGCTGACCACGGTGAGCGAGTGGGACCAGGGGCTGGAGCAGTTCTGGTCGGCGGACCCCGAGGGCGACGTCTACCTGTGGGGCTGGTGGCGCCAGACGGACGGCTTCGGCATGCTCTACGAGCCGCCCATGCACTGGATCGACGCGCCGCTGGAGCCATCGTCCACCTGGTACCAGGAGGACGTGGCCTTCTACTCCCTGCCGGACACGATCTTCGAGGGATGGTACGACGTCCAGATCGTCGTCTTCGAGGGCCAGTGGCTGGACCTGCCCGTGGGCACGCTGTTCTCCTACGGCCACGCCGGGGCCATCGAGCCGGGGGACGGACCCGACACGATGCCGGCCGGCGTCGGCCTGGACGGCTCGCGCCGCCCGCGGGCCGCCGCGCGCGGACCGGCGATGTGGTATAGCGAGAACGTCGGCATCGTGCTCTACAACGCCTACGAGCTCGTGGATTTCGTGCTCACGCCGGTGGGCGAGCGCACCTGGTCCGCCGTCAAGGCGCTGTACTGAGAAGCCCAATAGTGTGATATAATGGCAGCATGACGATGCCCGGATCGCTTTGCTACACGTCGATTCTCGCCGGCGGCCTGGCCATGCTGGCTGCGGCGATGCCTGCGGCGGCGGCGACCTACCACGTCAATCCCGCGGGCACAGGTGATTATCCCACCATACAGGAAGCGGTCAATGCATGTGTCGATGGCGATTCCATCCTTCTGGCCGATGGTATCTACCGTGGCATCCATTA
>JAFGBK010000005.1 GCA_016933175.1 Candidatus Krumholzibacteriota bacterium
CCCGCCGACGTCGCCATCGACGGCGACGGCGCGGGGCGCATCCTCTGGGCCGACCACTGCGACAGCCTGCGCATCGAGGGACTCACGTTCCGCAACGGCCGCGGCGCGCTCTATTTCGAGTGGTGCTACGAGTACCGCGTCCGCCGCTGCGCGTTCATCGGCAATGTCAGCGGTTACGTCGCGGAACTCGAGCCGGCGGGGGGCTCGTTCGAGGATTGCAGTTTCCGGGACAATCACACCAGCGTCGTGTCCGCCTCCATGGGCGACGGCGATTCGGGTTTGAAGAACTTCGAGGACTGCGCCTTCCTGAACAACGCCGGCCGCGTTCTGGTGCTCTGGACAGCGGATGCCCGGTTCGAGCGCTGCCGTTTCGAGGGCAATGGTCAGGTCGCCAACGCGGAGGACGCCTCATCCGTCGACTTCCGAACGTGCGAAATCGTGAACAATCGCGGCGCTACGTCCGGAGTGATCGACTGTCACCATACCCACCTGACCATGATCGACTGCCTGCTGGCCGGCAACCTGGGATTGCAGGAGGCAGGTGCCATAACCATTTCCGTCTCGAACCACACGCTGATGCGCTGCGCGTTCATCGGCAACATCGGCGGCGAGGCGGGAGCGCTGATGCTGGATTACACGGCGGGGTCGGCCGACTCCTGCCTATTTCTCGGCAACCAAGGCCTCCAGGCGGGAGCGATCTTCTGCAATCGCTGGTTCAGCTCATCCAGTGCGCTGGACTTCGCGAATTGCACGTTCGCCCGCAATGTGGGCCCGGCGGCGATCCGCTGCATCGAGAACTCGCCAACCTTCGGCGCGTGCCTCGTATCTGGCAACCTCGGCATCGCGATCCACTGCGACGATGATGAGAGCGCGCCGGCACTCGCCTGCTGCGACCTCTTCGGCAACGCCGGCGGCGACTGGACGGGCTGCGTGGCAGGCCAGGCCGACCTGTACGGCAACTTTTCCGCCGATCCGCGCTTCTGCAACCTGGCCGGCGGCGACCTGCGTCTCGCGGGGGACTCGCCCTGCCTGCCCGAGCACAACGACTGCGCCGTCCTCGTCGGCGCCCTGGGTCTCGGCTGCCACGCCGCGGTGACGGCCTGCGACGATACCGGCGCCGCTGGCGGCCTGGCCTTCTCCGTGGCGCCCAATCCCTGCGGCGCCGGCGGCGCGCGGCTGCGCTGCGAGGCGCCCGCGGGCGCGGCCATCCGCGTGGACGTCCTCGACGTCGCCGGGCGCCGTTGCCGCCGCCTCGTCCTGCCGGCCGGCGCCGCCGGACCGCGCACCTTCGCCTGGGACGGACGCGACGACGCGGGCCGCCCGCTGGCCAGCGGCGTCTACCTGCTGCGCGTCGAGGCCGGCGGGATCCGCGAGACGCGCCGCGTCGTCCTGCTGCGCTGAGCCGCCGCCTGATTCGTGCCGCCCGCGATTCGTGCTATCATTGAGGCATCCCCGATACCGGAGCGTGCCCCATGAACGCCTCGTTGCGACCCTGCCTAGCCCTCGCCATCCTGACCGCCGCGCTGCTCGCCACCGCCGTGGCGATTCCGGCACTTGCTGCCACCACCAGCGTCGGCGCGAGCGCGGCGACGCCCCTAGCCGCTTCCGCGGCGCTCCGCGACGGCGCGCGCCCCCTCGTCATCGAGGACTTTGAGTCGGGCCCGCCCGCCCTGGGCGACTACCCCGGTCAGGACCAGCAGGGCGACCACTGGGAGCTGACCACCGACGCCTGGGAGGGCGGCCACGCCCTGCGCGTCTACGGCAACTGCTGGAAGACGCAGCCCATCGCGCCCCGGACGCTGGACGCGGCCACCTTCTGGCAGGTGGCCGTCAAGGTGGACAACCGCGGCGAGATGAGCGCCTTCGGCCTGAGCGACGGCGCCAACGAGCTCTTCTACACCTTCGCCGGCAGCGAGCTGCCCGAGCCCGACAAGTGGTGGACCACCTACCAGGGCGCCTTCCCCCTGCAGGAGTGGCGCGTCTACCTGCTGCCCGTGGGCGAGGACTGGTACGCCACCCACGGCGTCTGGCCCGTCATCGACACGCTCGTCTACGTCAACGACGACGACGCGGCCCAGGACGTCGTCACCCTCTTCGACGCCGTCTGGGACGCCACGGCCGACATGCCCGTGGCGCCCAGCGTCTGGATCACCCACGTGGTGCGCGGCCAGACGAAGGTGGCGCGCGACCTGTGGCGCGTGGAGGTGCAGTTCTATGGCGCCGTGTACGACCCGGACTCGGAGACCCACGACCTGCTCTGGGACTTCGGCGACGGGAGCACCAGCGACGCGGCCGACCCGGCGCACAGCTTCCTCGTCCAGGCCGACTACGAGTACGCCGTCAGCTTCACGGCCACGGACCCCGACTGCCGCGCGGGCAGCGACACCTGCCGCGTGGCCGTGGAGCCCGGCCCCGGCGGCCCGCCGGTGACGTTCAACTTCGTGGGCGACGTCATGACCGCCCGCAACTACGAGTACCCCGGCGGCATCATCGACACGCAGGGCGTCGAGGCCATCTTCGAGCCGACCCTGCCCATCCTCGGCGAGGCGGCGGACGTCAGCGTCTGCAACCTCGAGTGCTGCTACACGGACCAGGGCACGCCCCACCCGACCAAGTTCTACACCTTCCGCAGCCGGCCCGAGAACATCGCCGGCATCGAGTACGCCGGCATCGACGTGGCCAACCTGGCCAACAACCACTGCATGGACTACGGCGAGGCGGGCATGCTGCAGACGGCGGCCGTCCTGGACAGCATCGGCATCCGCCGCGTGGGCACCGGCGTCAACGACTACTTCGCCCTCCAGCCAGCCTGGTGGACCGAGCGCGGCGTGCGCCTCGCCCTGCTGGGCCAGTGCAACTTCACCGAGCGCGAGTGGAACCACCAGCCCTTCACGGACGCCGCCGCCGCCAAGCCGGGCCACGCCTACCTGATCCCCAAGAACCTGGCGAAGGCCATCGGCGACGTCCGGCCCCAGGCCGACGTGGTCGTCATCCAGCTCCACAGCGGCATCGAGTACGAGCTCGACCCGCCGCCCGAGGAGACCGCCTTCGGCGACGCGGCCCCGTACCCGGCGACGCCGGCGGCGACCGACCGCGCGGCCCTCGTCGAGGCCGACGCGCCGCCGGCCGGCGCGCCCGACCTGCGCCTGCGCAACGAACCCACGCCCGGCGAGCGGGCGCTGCGCCGGCTGGCCCTGGACCTGGGCGCCGACATGGTCATCAACCACCACCCCCACGTCCTCCAGGGCTTCGAGTCCCATGGCGGCCGGCTCATCGCCCACAGCCTGGGCAACTTCGTCATGGACCTGAGCTACGTGCAGACCTTCCCCACCATGGTCCTCGCACTCGAGGTCGGCCGCGACGGCATCCTGGGCACGTACGTCACGCCGGCGTGGATCGACCACTTCATCCCGCGGCCGGCCACGGGCCGCCTGGGCCGCGAGATCCTGGACTGGCTGGCCGACAAGTCGCGCGCCATGGGCGCCCTGGTGGCCACCGACCCGGCCACGATGACCGCCCGCGTCTACGCCGATCCCGGCGCCGCGCCCGCGCGCGTGGAGCAGCGCGTGGATCCGCTCGCCCTGCGCGAGGACGGCGAGGGCTTCCTGCGCACCGAGCCCCTGGAACTCGCCGGCGCGGGCAGCCTGTCGCGCCTGGTCTCCGTGGCGGGCGCGGGCGTTTCCGGCTGGGAGTACCGCCTGGGCCGCGAGATGCTCTGGCATGGCGGCTTCGAGGACGAGGGCGCCGACCTGTGGGACGTCAACTCTGGCGACGAGTGGCTGGATGACACCGAGAGCTGGGCCGGCGCGCGCTCGCTGGCCCAGCGCCGGAGCGCCGGGGCCGGGCAGTCCGTGGTCACGGACACCGAGAAGCACCTGATGTGCGACGGCGCCCTTGCCCACACGGTCATCGCCGCCAGGAAGGGGCTGAACGCCGCCGGCGCCAACGTGCTGGCGCGATTCTACACGTCGGCCTACGCGGGCTCGCCCGTCTCGGAAACGCCCCTCGATTCAGGCCTCGACGGCGACGCCGACTGGTTCGTCCAGTGGTGCGACCTGGACGCGCCCCCGGACGGCGACTGGTTCGAACTGCACTGCGTCCTCGACCCGCCAGCGGCGGGCGAGGCGCGCGCCTGGTTCGACGGCCTGCGCCTGGTCGAGTGGGAGGCCTGGCAGCCCGGCGCCGACGGGGCGGAAGTCCCCTGCCCGGGCAACACCCGCTACCTGCAGCTCAGGACCGAGGACGCCCTCGGCGGCCAGCTCACGCTGGTGCACGAGGCCACCCTCTTCGGCGACGCCGCCACGTCGGCGCCGGACACGCCGCCTCCTGCGCCCGCGGCCCTGCGCCTCGCCAGCCACCCCAACCCCTTCAACCCGCGCACCACCATCTTGCTGGAGATCCCCTCCGGCGTGGGCCTCGCGGACGCGAAGGTGGAGGTCTTCGACGTGCGCGGCCGGCGCCTGCGCACCCTGTTCCGGGGGCGCCTGCCGCGCGGCGCGCGCGAGGCCTTCGCCTGGGACGGCCGCGACGAGGACGGCCGGCGCCTGGCCAGCGGCGTCTATCTCTGCCGCGCCCGCGTGGACGGTGCCGCCGCCTGCCGCAAGCTCGTCCTTCTGAAGTAGACGCTGGTCCCGTGGTGATTGCAAAACCATAATTAACGAGTCAAATGTGCCGATTTGTCGCTTCTTGCGTGGCATATCGGTAATCTTTACCAGGATGCATTCATCGGATTGCTGCATTCCGACAGGCATCAATTACGCATCGCCGTGTCCGTTTTTATATGCTTGCTGCGCCGCCACGCAGTGTTACATGATATCCAACACATTCCACCGGAACACCTGCTCCCCCCTCGACAAGGAGCGCTCTCCCCATGTCCAAGAAGATGATGCGAGGCATTCTGCCTGCGCTGGCGGGGCTCGTCCTCGTCGCCGCCACCTTCGCGCCCGCCCTGGCCCTGGCGCCGGTGCCGCAGAACGCCGACTACGAGATCCAGCTGCCTGCCTTCGACCTGCCTGGCCACCAGAGCCTCGCGCAGGACCTGGCAAGCTACGAGGCGGAGCACGCCCTCGCCGACCGCTACGGCGGATCGTGGCGCGTCGTGTCCTGGAACCCCCAGACGAACACGCCTCATCTGATGCAGGGCTCCGCGCGCCTGTCCCCCGGCGTGCGCGACGCCGGCGATCTCGCCGAGCGCGCCCGCGCCGTGGTGCGCGACAACGCCGCGCTCCTGCGCGTCGATCCCGAGCAGCTCGAGCTGCGCGCCACGCCCAACGCCCGCGGCAAGTGGGTGGCCCACTTCCAGCAGACCTGGCGGGGCCTGGAGGTCTGGCAGGCGCGCGTGCGCGTCGCCTTCTCCGCTGACGGCCGCCTGCTCCTGCTCGGCTCGGACTGCCACGACGACATCGCCCTCGATCCCGCACCGGCGCTGCCCGCCGCCAGCGCCGTCGCGATCGCCAAGGCCGGGCTGCCCTTCGATCCGGCCACGGACACCGTCGAGGGCGAGCCGGAGCTGATGGTGCTGCCCTATCCCGTCTCGGCGACGGCGGTCGAGCACCATCTGGTCTGGCGCATGCGCGTGCGCACGGACAAGCCCCTGGGCGTCTGGGTGACCCACGTGGACGCCCACGATGGCACCATCCTCTGGCGCACCAATGACATCCGCTTCGCCCACGGCGGCGACAGCGAGGCCGAGGTCCAGCGCGGCACCTGGTGCGAAGGCACCGTGACCGTGCCTGTCCCCTACCTGCGCGTCGTCGTCAGCGGCCTGGGCACGGCGTACACGGACGCCGCGGGCGACTGGTCGCTCGCCGGGGGCAGCGGCTCCTACTCCGTGTCGGCCGACCTCTACGGCCCCTACGTGGACATCACCAACTACGGCGGCGACCAGGCCCAGTTCACCGGCACTGTCGCCGACGGCGTGCCGCTGACCATCCGCTTCGACGACGGCAACGCCCAGCGCGACGAGCGGGACACCTTCGACGCCGTCAACCTGATCCACTCCTTCTTCCAGAGCTTCGCGCCGGAGTACGGCTACGTGTTCAGCCTGATGCCCGCCCGCGTCAGCCGCACGGACTACTACTGCCCGGGCAACGCGTGGTACGACGGCGTGAGCATCAACCTCTGCGCCGCCAGCGGCACTTACGCCAACACCGGCGAGATCCAGGGCGTCGTCCATCACGAGTACGGCCACGGCGTCCAGGAGGACCTCATCGGCTACCAGGGCGACCAGGGGCTGGGCGAGGGCAACGCCGACATCCTGGCCAACCTCATCACCCAGGACCCGGTCATCGCGCGCGGCTACTGGATCAGCAACTGCGTCAGCGGCCTCCGCACCTCGGACAACAACCTGGTCTATCCCGACGACGTCATCGGTGAGCCGATTCACGACGCCGGCCGGGTGATCGCGGGCTTCAACTGGGACGCCATGGAGCTGCTCCAGGCCCAGCACGGCGCCACGCAGGGCACCCACATCGCGGCGACCAACTGGCACTATGGCCGCCTGCTCCTGCAGCCGACCACGCAGCCCGACCAGGTCTACGCCACCTTCTTCGCCGACGACGACGACGGCGACATGGACAACGGCACGCCCCACTTCGACGCCTACTGCGAGGCCGCCGGGAACCACGGCTTCGACTGCCCGGAGGTCCTGGTGGGCGTGTTCATCAGCCACACGCCGCATCCCTACAGCGGCCAGCAGGTGGGCGGCTACTACGTCGAGGCCCAGACCCAGTCCCTCGGCGGCGGCGTCATCGTTCCGTCCAGCGTGGCGCTCCACTACCGGGTCGACGGCGGCGCCTTCCAGGACGTGGCCATGTCCGGCGGCAATCCCAACCAGTTCTCGACCGAGATCCCCCACCAGGCTTACGGCAGCGTCGTCGAGTACTACATCGAGGCCGCCAACGACCTGGGCGCCACGGGCACCAGCCCGAGCAGCGCGCCGACCGACCTCCACTACTTCGCCGTGGGCGACGAGTTCAACGAGGAGATGGAGACGGCGACGGCGTGGGTCGCGGGCGCGGCCGACGACAACGCGTCCTCGGGCCAGTGGGAGCGCGCCGATCCGCAGGCCACCAGCTCGAACGGCGGCACCGCGCAGCCGGAGGACGACCATACGCCGGCCGGCACCCTGTGCTGGATCACCGGCGCCGCGGCCGGCTCCAGCGCCGGCAGCAACGACGTCGACGGCGGCAAGACCACGCTCTACTCGCCGGTCTTCGACCTCGCCGGCGCCGACGCCGCCTCGGTGACCTACTGGAAGTGGTACACCAACGACCTGGGCGGCGCCCCCGAGGCCGACTGGTGGAACGTGGCCGTCTCCAACGACGGCGGCCAGACCTGGACCAGCGTCGAGCACAGCATGGACGACACGACGGCGTGGACGCAGGTCAGCGTCAACCTGCTCAGCATCTTCGCGAGCCTCGACAAGGTCCAGTTCCGCTTCGTGGCCGAGGACGCGGGCTCCGGCTCGCTGGTGGAGGCGGGCGTGGACGACTTCGTCCTGCTGGCCAGCTTCGGCATGACGGGCGTGGACGACGGCCTGTCGGTGGGCTTCCCCACCGCCCTGGCCCAGAACCATCCGAACCCCTTCAACCCGCGCACGGAGATCCGGTTCTCCCTGGAGCAGGCGGGTTCGGCCCGCCTCCGCGTCTTCGACGCGGGCGGCCGGGTGGTCAAGGTGCTGGCGGACGGTCCGCTGCCGGCCGGCCAGCATCAGGTAGTCTGGGACGGCACCGATGCACGCGGGAACGCGGTCGCTTCGGGTGTCTATTTCTACAGGCTGGAAACGGACGAGCATTCCGTCAGCAAGCGGATGGTCCTGCTGAAGTAGCCCATCCGGCGTGACATCATAAGGGCGGTGAGCCATCTTCCCTCGCCTCCGGCTTCACAGTCGGCTCGGGAAGAGGCTCACCGCCCTCCCTATCTCACTCCGCATTGGCTAGATCTTCAGGTGCTTCCATTTGCCCTGGCGATATCTCCACAGCAGGATGCTGCCCAGCACGGCGAAGTGCACCACTCCACCCGACCAGCCGCCGACGATCCCCCAGCCCAGCTTGTACGCGAACAGCAATGACAGCGGCACGAAGATGCCGTAGGCGCTGGCGGCGATGGCGATCATGGGAAAACGCGTGTCGCCGGCGCCGTGCAGGGCGCTGGTGAGGGTCATCTGCGTGGCGTCGCCGAACTGGAACATGGCCAGCAGGGGCAGGATGCTCACACCCGCCGCCACGACGGCCTCGTCCGCGGTGAAGAGGCGGAAGCACCACTGGCGGCCGGCGAGGAAGATCGCCGCCACGAAGCAGCAGTAGACCAGGTTCATGCGCAGCGTCACCCAGCCGCAGCGCTCGGCCATGGCCCGGCGTCCCGCCCCCAGGTACTGGCCCACCATGGTCGTGGCCGCCTTGGCGATGCCGTTGGCCGGCATGAAGGAGAAGCTGAGCAGCTGGATGCCGATCTGGCTGGCGGCGAGCTGGTCCGTGCCCAGGCGGCCCATGATGGCCATGAAGATGGAGAAGCTGCCCATGTCCAGGAAGAACTGCCCGCCGATGGGCGCGCCCACCCGGATCAGGCGCCTCATGGCGTCGGGCCGGAAGGGATGCTCGCTGCGGCTGCCGTAGACGCGGTGGATCCGCGGCCGCAGGAACAGGATCAATCCCAGCGCCGCCGCCGACAGGTCGGCGATGGCCGTGGCCAGGCCGGCGCCCATGGTGGTCAGGCGCGGGAAGGGGCCCAGGCCGTAGATGAGCAGCAGGTCCAGGACCAGGTTGACGCCGTTGGAGGCGACGGAGATCACCATGGGCGTCTTCATGTCGCCGATGCCGCGGAAGAAGGCGTGGAAGGCGAAGGTGGCCAGCAGGAAGTAGGCGCCCGCCATGCGCACGCGCGTGTAGCGCAGGCATTCGTGGACCACCTCGGGCGCCGGGCGGGCCAGGGCGAGGATCCAGTCCATCTTCCAGAGGAACAGGTAGAGGATGGCCGCCCCCGCCACCGACAGGTAGAGGCCCTGCCAGGCGAAGGCGGGGCACTCGCGCAGGAGGCCGCCGCCCTTGGCCTGGGAGACGAAGGTGGCCACGCCCTGCACGACGCCGACGAAGAAGGTGTAGAGGGTCCAGATGAGGACGCCGCCGAAGCCGGCCGCGGCCAGCTCCACCTTGCCCACGCGGCCCAGCAGCATCGTGTCCACGGTCCACATGAGCGTGGCCGAGAGCATGCCGATCACCGTCGGGTAGGCGAGGTGCCAGGCCTCCTGCACGGAGCCGGCCGGCGCCCCCGGAACGATGATGCTCGCTTCGCGTTGCCCGTCGTGATCGACCACCAGGTCCCTCCGGCCTCCGCCCCACGATGAAGCGGCGGGGCCGACGGCCCCGCCAGGAACCGCCCACGCTACCCGGAAGCCGCACCGGGCGCAAGCTCCCCGCCCCCTTGCGTCCGGCGCAGGCCTTCGGCTAGGATGGGCCCGCGGGGCGCCCGCGTCCCGTGATCCCGCGACCCGTAACTCCGACGAAGGTGGAAACCATGGCTGAAGTCCGCGATGTCGTCATCGTCTCCGCTGCCCGGACGCCCATCGGCTGCTTCCTCGGCGCCCTGTCCACGGTCCCGGCCCCCAAGCTCGGCGCCCTCGTCATCGAGGCCGTCCTCGAGCGCGCCGGCGTGCCCAAGGAGGACGTCGACGAGGCCATCATGGGCTGCGTGCTGCCCGCCGGCCAGGGTCAGGCGCCCGCCCGCCAGGCCGCCCTCGGCGCCGGCCTGCCTCCCGAGGTGGAGTGCATGACCGTCAACAAGGTCTGCGGTTCGGGCCTCAAGAGCGTCATGCTGGCCGCCCAGGCCATCGCCCTGGGCCACGCCGACATCGTGGTGGCCGGCGGCATGGAGAACATGAGCCTCGCCCCCCACTACGTGCAGTCGAACCGCAGCGGCATGAAGATGGGCGACTGGACGCTCAAGGACGGCATGGTCTACGACGGCCTCTGGGATCCGTACAACGACTTCCACATGGGCAACTGCGCCGAGCACTGCGCCCGCGAGCACTCGATCACGCGCGAGGAGCAGGACGCCTTCGCCGTGGCCAGCTACAAGCGCACCCAGGCCGCCATCGAGCAGGGCCTGTTCAAGACGGAGATCGTCCCGGTGCCCGTGCCCCAGCGCAAGGGTGATCCCGTGATGGTGGACACGGACGAGGAGCCGGGCCGCGTCAACTTCAACCGCATCCCGACCCTGCGGCCGGCCTTCCGCAAGGACGGCACGGTGACCGCCGCCAACGCCTCCAGCATCAACGACGGCGCCGCGGCCGTCCTGGTCATGAGCGCCGACGAGGCGGCCCGGCGCGGCATCACGCCCCTGGCGCGCATCATCGCCCAGGCCAGCGCCGCCCAGGATCCCATCTGGTTCACCACCGCCCCGGCCGCCGCCATCAAGAAGGCCCTGGACCGGGCCGGCTGGACCGTGGCCGACGTGGACGTCTTCGAGATCAACGAGGCCTTCGCCGTGGTCTCCCTCATCAACAACCGGCTGCTGGGCCTGGACCCGGCCAAGGTCAACCTGCGCGGCGGCGCCGTGGCCCTGGGCCATCCCATCGGCGCCAGCGGCGCGCGGGTGCTGGTCACCCTGCTCCATGTCATGAAGGACGAAGGACTGAAGCGCGGCCTGGCCAGCCTCTGCATCGGGGGCGGCGAAGCCGCCACCCTGATCGTGGAGGCCGCCGGCTAGCGCTCCGCAAGCACGAGGAGGGAAATGCTCTACGACAGCGTCGAGGCCCTGCGCGCCGGCCTGGCCGCGGGCTTCACCCTGGACGCGGCGGGCCGCGCCGCCGTCGCCGACGAGGACTGGTGCCGCCGCAAGGGCGCACGCCTGCTGGCCGAGAACGCCGCCCTGAACGCCGACGCCGCGGTGCGCGACGCGGCGCGCTACGCCGCGCGGCGTCTGGCGGCGGCCCTGGACGTGGTGCCCGCCTCCATCCAGGACTACTACGCGGCCATGGGCCGCGGCGAGACGGCGGTCCGGACGGTGCCGGCGGTCAACCTCCGCGGCATGAGCTTCGACATGGCCCTGGCCCTGTTCGAGGCTGCCCTGGCCACGGACGCGGGCGCTTTCATCATCGAGATCGCCCGCAGCGAGATCGGCTACACCTTCCAGGAGCCGGCCGAGTTCGCGGCCGTGGTCCTGGCGGCGGGCGTGGCCGCTGGCTGGCAGGGGCCGGTATTCCTGCAGGGCGACCACGTGCAGGTGAAGGCCGCGAGCTACCACGCCGACGCGGACGCCGAGCTGGGCGCCGTCAAGGCCCTCATCCGCGACGAGATCGCCGCCGGCTTCTACAACATCGACGTGGACACCTCGACGCTCGTCGATCTCTCCCCCGACAGCCTGGACGCCCAGCAGCGCCTCAACTACGAGGTAGGCGCCGAGCTGACGGCCTTCATCCGCGAGCTGGAACCCGCGGGCGTCACCGTCTCCGTGGGCGGCGAGATCGGCGAGGTGGGCAAGAAGAACTCCACCGTCGAGGAGTTCCGCGCCTACATGGACGGCTTCGCGCGGAGCCTGGCCGCACGGCGATCCGGCGCCATCGGCATCAGCAAGATCAGCGTGCAGACGGGAACCAGTCACGGCGGCGTGCCACGGGCCGACGGCAGCGTCGCCGACGTCAAGCTGGACTTCGGCGTGCTGGAGAGCATCGGCGACGCCGGCCGCGCCGACTACGGGCTCAGCGGCACCGTGCAGCACGGGGCCAGCACCCTGCCCGACGACCTCTTCGACCGCTTCCCGGCCAGCCGCGCCAGCGAGATCCACCTGGCCACGGGCTTCCAGAACATGATCTTCGACGACAGCGCCTTCCCGGCGGACCTGCGCGAGCGCATCCATGCCCACCTGGAGGCCAAGCACGCCGGCGAGCGCAAGGAGGGCGATAGTCGCGAGCAGTTCCTCTACAAGCTGCGCAAGAAGGCCTGGGGCCCGTTCAAGGCCGAGCTGTGGGGCCTGCCCGCGGCGACGCGCGCCCACTTCCGCGCCCGCCTGCAAGGCAAGTTCGTCTTCTACATGGAGAAGCTCGGCGTGGCCGGCTCGCGGGCCGAGGTGGCGCGCCACGTCGCGCCCGTGGACGTGCCGGCCCCGCCGCCGGCCGGGCTGGCCGGCTGACCGGCGGCCCCGCCGTGCGCCGGGCCGTCGTACATCTCGCCGGGCCGGAGCGGGGCCTCTTCGCCGCCCTGCTCCTGCTGGTGCTCACGACCCCCTTCTCCATCGCCCTGAGCCAGTCGGCCCTGGCCCTGGCCCTGCTGCTGGGCGCCGCCTGCCTGGCCGCGGGATGGCGGCCGGCCCGCACCGGCGTCGAACTTTTCGCCCTGGCCTTCGTGGCCTGGGGCCTCGCCGACATCGCCTTCAGCCTCGACCCGGGCGAGAGCCTCGGCCACGCCAAGCGCTTCCTGCTCCTGCCGGCCCACTGGCTCTTCGCCATGGCCGTCGTGACCGAATGGCGGCGCGCCTGGACCCTGGCCGCCCTCGGCACCGGCGGCGCCGGCGTCGCCGTCTACGGGATCGTCGCCTGCGCGGCGGGCCCCGGGGGCATCGCCCTGCGCGCCAACCTCACCCAGGGCTACATGACGGCCGGCGGCATCATGATGCTCGTGGGCCTGTCCCTGCTGGCCTTCCTGGCCGTCCTGCCGGGGCGCCGCGCGCACAGGCTGGCGGCGGCGGCGCTGGTCCCCGTCCTGGCCGCCCTGGTGCTCACGCAGACGCGCAGCGCCTGGCTCGGCTTCGCCGCGGGCGGACTGGTCGCCCTGCTCCTGTCGCGGCCGCGCTGGGCCGCCGTCTTCGCGGTGCTGCTCCTGGTCGGCGGCGCCGCGGCGCCCGAGCGCTATCGCGCCCGCCTGCTCTCCGCCTTCGATCCCTCCCACCCGGACAACCGCCAGCGCCTGGTCATGTGGGACACGGCCCGCCTCATCCTCCGCGACCGGCCCTTGACGGGCACGGGCGACCTGGACCTGCGCGAGGTCCACCGCGGCTACCATCCCGGCGCGGACGTGGAGACGGTGGGGCACCTGCACAGCAACCCGGCCATGTTCGCCGCCATCTGGGGCTGGCCGGGCCTGGTGCTGGCCCTGGCCTTCCTGCTGGCCCTGGGCGCGCTGCTGGTGCGCCGCTGGATCGCCCTGCGCGCCGCCGGCGCGCGGGCGCCGCCCCTGGCGCGCGGCTGGACCCTGGCCGCCCTGGCCGCCTGGACGGGCTTCATGGTCGGCGGCCTGTTCGAGTGGAGCTTCGGCGACGCCGAGATCGCCCTGCTCCTGTGGTCGCTCACGGGCCTGGGCCTGGCGCCGGCGGACGCCGCGCCAGACGGGGCGGACGCCGAAGCCGGCGGCGCATCGGCTGCCGCCTGCCACCGGCCGGAGGCGGCGCCATGACGGACCGTCCGCTGGAGGACCGCGCCATCGTCGTGCGCCGGCTGCAGCCGCGCGAGGCGCCGAAGCTGGTGGCCGCCGTGCAGGCGAGCCTGCCCGACCTGTCCCGCTACCTGCCCTGGGCCGAACCGGGCTACGACCTGGCGGCCGCGCGCCGGTTCATCGCCTTCGCCCGCGCGGAGGAGCTGGCGGGCCGCGGCCTCCACTGGTCCGTCTTCGAGAAGGCCAGCGGCGAGCTGGTGGGCGGCATCGGCCTCATGACGCGCGTCTACGAGTCGGCCGAGCTGGGCTACTGGATCCGTAGCGATCAGTCCGGACGCGGCCTGTGCACCCGCGCCGGGCGGCTCATGCTGCGCCACGGCTTCGCGGCGCGGGGCCTGCGCCGCGTCTGGCTCGTCTGCGACGTGGCCAACCGCGGCAGCGGACGCGTGGCCCGCAAGCTGGGCATGACGCGGGAAGGCCGGTTGCGCGACTACATGCTCGTGAAAGGGCGACCACGCGACCATTACCTCTACGCGATCCTGCGCCGCGAGTGGGAAGCGCCGTGAGCGCGCGCGTGGTCGCCGCCGTGACGGACGGGGACCTGGCGCGGGCGCGCGGCCTGCTCGAGGAGTACGCCGCCTCCCTGGACTTCGCTCTGGACTTCCAGGACTTCACGGCGGAGCTCGCCGCCTTCCCCGGCGACTACGCGCCGCCGCGGGGCCGCGTGCTGCTGGCCGAGGCGGACGGCGAAGCCGTGGGCTGCGTCTGCCTGCGTCCTCTCGCCGGGGACGCTTGCGAGATGAAGCGTCTCTACCTGAAGCCCGCCTGGCGCGGTCGCGGCCTCGGCCGCCGTCTGGCGGCCGCCCTCCTGGACGAGGCCCGCGGCCTGGGCTACGCGCGCATGCGCCTGGACACCGTGGCGGCGATGACGGCCGCCAACGCCCTCTACCGCGCGCTGGGCTTCCGCGCGATCCCGCCCTACCGCCACAACCCCCTGCCCGACGCGCTCTTCTTCGAGCGGGATCTGTGACCATGTCCGCCGCGCAGCGACGGACCGGCCGCCGCGCGGGCGGCGTCCGTCGCTGCCGCCGCGGCAGTCCGGCCCTAGCCGCCCGCCGGGTGCATGTCGGCGCCTCGCGGCGGATCGCCCAGCAGGTGCGTGGCGAAGTAGTCGCGCGTGAGGCCCAGGTAATAGCGCCAGTCGCCCAGGGCGTGGCCGGCGCCGGGGATGATGAACATGTCGAACCGCTTGCCCGCCTTGACCAGGGCGTCGGCCATGCGCATCAGGTGGAGCAGGTGCACGTTGTCGTCCTGCTCGCCGTAGACCATCAGCAGGCGGCCCCGGAGCCGGTCCGCCAGCTCCAGGTTGCCGGGCGCCGGGGCCGGCACCCAGCGGCGGGCGCCATCCGCGCCGACCTCCTCCCGCACGCCCGCGTAGCGCTCGACCCAGATGTTGTAGTAGCCGCCCGGGTCGTTGGGCGATGTCATGGCCACGCCCACCTTGAAGAAGTCCGGGTGGACGAGCAGGGCCGAGACGGTCATGAAGCCCCCCGAGGAGCCGCCGTAGATCCCCACGCGCTCGATGTCGATCCACGCGTGCCGCGCGGCGAGCTGCTCGATGACCGCCCGCTTGTCGGCCAGGCCATAGTCGCGGAAGTCGTCGCGCCCGTACTCGCGGTAGGCCAGGCCGCGCTCCGGGCAGCCGCCGCGGTTGCCGAAGCGGACGACGATCAGGCCGAGCTGTGCCAGAGAGGCCTCGCTGTCGACGGGATTGAAGGCCGTGGGCACGAACTCGCTCTGCTTGCCCGGGTAGACGCGCGTGACGACCGGGTAGCGCCGCGTCGAGTCGAAGTCGAAGGGCTTGTAGAGGACCCCCCACTGCTCGGTGGCGCCGTCGGCGGACAGGGCGCGGAAGACTTCCGGCGGGCGCCAGCCGGCCGCCACGAGGTCGCTCACGTCGGCCGTCTCCAGCTCCAGCAGCGTCTCGCCGCCGGCATCGCGCAGGACGCTGCGCGTGGGCAGGTCCACGCGCGAGACGTTGTCCACGAAGCAGCCGCGGTCCGGCGCGAAGGCGACGTCGTGCTCGGCGTCCTCGGGTGTGAGCAGGCGCGGCACGCCGCCGTCGAGCGGGACGCGGTAGAGGTGCTCGTAGTAGGGATTCCGCCCGGGCTCGCGCCCGCTGGCGAGGAGCCAGAGGGTGCCCGCCTCCCGGTCCACGGCCAGGATCGTGCCGGCGTTGAAGGCGCCCTCCGTCACGCGGCCAAGCAGCCGGCCATCCTGGCCGTAGCGGTACCAGTGCCCCCAGCCGTCCCGCATGGACCACCAGAGCAACTCGCCGCGCTCGGGCAGCAGGACGGGCGCCTGGATGTAGACCATGGCGTCGTCCAGGCGCTCCTCGATCAGGAGCCGACTCGCGCCCGTGGCGGGATCCGCCGCGCAGAGGTCCACCCGGGTGTAGTCGCGGCTGCGCCGGACGAAGGTGAGCGTGTCGCCGCCCGCGCTCCAGGTGGTGGCGGGCGCGTGGAGGTCGGTCAGGTCCTGGTCGGGCCAGCGGTCCGCGTCCACCTTCACGAGGCGCCGCGCGGGGTGGTCGTAGATCCACAGCTCCCAGCCGGCCACCGGGTCGCCCGGCATGGGGCACTTGTAGGTGCGCAGCGCCGGGCGGGGTCGGTGGAGATGGTCCACCAGCCAGAGGTCCGGCACCGCGCGCACGTCGGCGCGGAAGGCGCAGAAGCGCCGCGAGTCCGGCGACCAGTTGACCCAGACCCACCGCCGGGCCGGGTCGTCGTTCGCCACGGATTCCCAGTCGGTGCCCCAGCAGTAACCGGGCCGGCCGCCTTCCGAGAGGCGGTGCTCGGTGCTGTCCGGATCGTCCGTCTCCACGAGCCAGAGCTCGTTGCCCCGCTGGAAAACGCAGAGGGCGCCGTCGGGCGAGAGGTCGGCCCACGCGGGCGGCGCCGGCTCCGGCGCGACGGGAACCAGCCGATCGGTCGCCGGCTCGTACTCGAGGGTGAACCCGGCGATGGTGAAGCGCAGGCGCCCGCCGCCCTGGATCGACAGGTCGCG
The DNA here is from genome assembly GCA_016933175.1 of Candidatus Krumholzibacteriota bacterium. GTDB lineage: Bacteria > Krumholzibacteriota > Krumholzibacteriia > JACNKJ01 > JACNKJ01 > JAFGBK01. The sequence continues at coordinate 16,431 of JAFGBK010000005.1, forward strand.
CAGGTCGAGCCGGCGCGCGTCCACGGGCCGCCCGGCCAGGCCGGACAGCGCGGCGGCGAGCCGGTCATGGTCGAAGAGCGGCTCGCGGGTTCGGCGGGCGGAATCCACCAGCCAGTAGCGCAGGCCGGCGGACGTGCGATAGCGGTACCAGAAGCAGCCGTCGGGCAGCCAGTGCGGCTCCAGCTCCGTGCTGGGGGTCCGCGCGATGATGCTGTCGGGCCGCCAGGCGGCGGCCAGGCTCCAGTTGGCGCGGGACACCGCGCGCTCGGGCGCGGCTGCGGGCGCCCTGGCGGCGAGGGCGGGCAGGAGCAGCGCGGGCAGCAGCGCGCCCGCGACGAGGCATGCCCGGATCGATGCGCGCATATGCGCCTCCGCAGGTCAGAGGATGTCGAGAGGCAGGCGTGAATCGGGCGGGTATCGATCCCCGCGACCTAGGAGTGACGCCGGCGCGGGTTGCGGTTTCATGAAAAGCCCCCGGCGGCGCGAGGCCGACCGGGGGTTGTGCCCCTGCTGGACAGTGTGTGGATCAGGCGCTAACGCTCGCCCAGCGGCGCTGGATGGCGCGCCAGAAGATGATCTGGTAGATGGCGCACAGGCCGACAAGGGTGTAGATGACGCGGGCCACGGCGGCGCCGCTGCCGCCGAAGATCGCCGCCACGAGGTCCCACTGGAAGATTCCCACCAGGCCCCAGTTGAGACCGCCGACCACCAGCAACACCGTTACGATGATGTCCAGGGTCTTCATCGATTCTTCCTCCCTTCAGGATCCCTTGATCTCTGCATTCGATCCTGGCAACCTCAATCTCCTATGCAATGCGTGGACAAATAAATCTTGTCAATGTGTTTCTTTTGCCAGGTACTGGGTCTGATTCAGCCGCCGCCTGACCCGAGGCCGCCATGCGCCTGTCAATGGGCTGCATAAGTGCCAACATTTCTTCGACATAGGCGAGTGGGGTCGGAACGGATGCGTGCGCCGTCAACGCTCCCTGGGGTGATCCGTCCACCAATTGGTTGACCTGTGTCGCTCATGTGTCTGCCTTTTGTCCATCTGCTGCGCGATAGGAATCCCTTGGTGACCCTCGAGTCGCTCCTCGCCGCCGGGGAGGCCCTGACGGCGATGCTGCTCCATCACATCAATCCCGGCGCCGTGATGGCGGCCGACGTCGTCAAGCTGGACGCCGCCAAGACCGCACCGTCGATGGAAGGGCCGGCGCTCCGCGGGCCGCCGGTTCTCTTCACTTGCGGCGGTCGCCGGAACGCGCCCGGCTAGAGCTCCAGCCCGCCCGGCCGCCGGATCGACAGGCCCGTCAACCGGCGGAAATCCTCGCAGACCGGCGCCAGGCGCGATTCGTCTTCCGGATCCGAATAGTGGAAGATGAAGTGCTGGCGGAAGACCGGCGCGAGGTCCCGGGTCCAGTCGGCGCCCGCTGCCAGGCTGCGCTCCCGGAGCGCGTCGTTCAGCCGCCGGGAGCTGACCGCGGCGGCCAGATGCTCGCGAGCCCACAGGTCGGGGCGCAGGGTGTCGGCCCGGGGCAGGAAGGCCTCGAGCTGAGGTCCCAGCGGCCGCGCCGGATCGAGGAGCACCCCGGTCCGCTCGTTGATGTGCATGCGCGATCCGACGTGGGCGTCGCGATACATGCCCACCGGGGTGCCCGCCATCAGCGCCTCGACGACGGCGACGCAGGATCCCTCGCGCCGGCTGAGCAGGCACTTCATGCGCGAGCGGGACAGGACGTCGCGAATGACCTGCTGGCTCGGCTCGTCGATGATCGTGATCTGGTCGGCCACGCCGAAGGCCCGGGCCTCGGCGCGGATATCGTCCTGCGTCCGGCCGCGCCAGGGCACGCCCATCAGGCAGACGCGCGGCGGCATCGTCATCTGGGCCATGGCCTCGAAGAGCCGCCAGTGGCGCTTGGCGCGGATCCACAGGGCCAGCATGCAGATGTCGAAATCCCTGTCCGCGCGGCGCGCGGGGTAGAGGTCGGCATTGACCCAGCTGGCGGCGTTGAAGGGCAGGGCCCAGCAGTGATCCCCCAGGGGCGCGTAGAGGGGAATCTCCCGCTCGTAGAAGGCGGGCAGCACGGCGTAGGGCCGTGTCGCTCTCGCGGCCAGGGCCAGCACGGCCGGGCGGAAGGCGTCGGAGCTGGGCAGGAAGCAGATCTGGTAGGCACGTTCGATCGCAGCGAAGCGGTCCGAGCCGGCCAGCTTGGCCAGTTCGCGTTCGAAGGAGACGAGCAGGACGCCGCGCTCGTTCGGTCCCGCCGGCGCCTTGAGGATGATGCTGCGCTCGAGCGCGCCGCCCGTCGGCTCGCGCCGCGGAGCGGCGCGCGCGCGGGCCACCGCCTCGCCCAGCACGCGGGCCTGGCGGCCGCCGGCATCCAGGCGCCGCAGCAGATAGGGGTAGATCTTCAGCGGGCGCCTGGTGCGGGGCAGGCAGCGCGAGGCGAGCCAGATTCCGGCGCCGACGAGGCGCGCGACGGCGTCGCCCTGCAGGCCGTCCCGCAGCCGTAGCCGCCAGCGATGGACGAGGTGCGGCACGAGGCTGGATCCTTCCGCTGGAACCGCCGGGCTGGGGGCGGCGGACAGCCGCCGCCCCCGCCAACCTAGCCAACGAGCCGGCCGTTCTGGAAGAGGAAAATGAGCGCGGCGAGGGCCGTGAAGAGCATGATCGCGGCCAGCACGATCCCCCCGCCGACGACCAGCAGCTTCAGCCGCGCGCGCTTGCGCGCCTCGTCCAGCAGGCGTCGCTCGGCGTCGGGGGACAGGCTCAGGGCCGGCATCACGCCGGACCGCCGCTCGCTCTCGCGCAGCGTCGCGGCGAAGGCGCCGTCCTCGGCCAGGAAGGCGTCCACCAGCGCCCGGCTGCCGGTGCTCGCCTCGTCCGCGCGAACCAGCGGCCAGAGATCGCTCACCACGTCTCGCGTCACTTCGTACATCATCGTGTCCTCCCTTGCGATTCAAGGCGATCCGCGAGCCGCAGGCGCGCGCGGTGGACCCTGACCTTGGCCGCCCCCGCCGTCGTCCCGAGGGCGGCCGCGATCTCCTCGTAGCTCAGTTCGTGATCGACGCGGAGCAGCAGCGCGGACCGCTCGCCCTCGGGCAGGACGGCGAGGGCCGAGAGCGCCGCCGCCAGGTGGTCCCGGTCGTCCAGGCGGCCGGCCGGATCGTTCTCCGGCGCGGCGATGTCCTCGGTCAGCGGGACCTCCCGCCGCCGCCGGCGCCGTCCGTTGAGGTAGGTGTTGCGGGCAATGGCCAGCAGGTAGGCGAGCGCGGTCCGGGTCTCGATGCGGGGCGCCCGCGTCAGGAGGCGCACGAAGGTCTCCGAAACGATGTCCTCGGCGGCGACGCGGTCCCCGCACAGGCCCAGGGCGAAGCGGAAGACGGATGATGCGTGCCGGCGGTAGAGTGTCTCGATATCGTTCACGATGCCTCCGGCGAGAATACACGGCAGCGACCGGCGCGTTACATCTGCGGCTGTCGAAGGATCGGGGGAGCGGCCGCGCGAAACCCGCGGCCGCGTGGATCCGGCGCTCCTGGCGCCACGAGCGGCGCAAGGCCGTGCGCCCGCGGCGCGGCGGCGACTAGCGGACGACCAGGTTCAGCAGCTTGCCCGGCACGTAGACGGCCTTGACGAGCCGCTTGCCCGCCAGGTGCGGCGCGACCTTCTCGCTGGCCAGGGCGAGCTCCCTCACCGCCGCCTCGTCGGCGTCGGCGGGAACCGCGAGGCGGTCGCGCAGCTTGCCGTTGACCTGCACCACGACGGTGACCGTCTCCACGGCCAGGTAGCGCTCGTCGGCCGCGGGCCAGGACTCGTGGGCGAGGGTGTCCGCATGGCCCAGGCGCCGCCAGATCTCCTCGGCGAGGTGCGGCGCGTAGGGCGCCAACAGAAGCAGGAAGGGCTCGAGCACCGCGCGCGGCCGGACCGCGCGCTGGTTCATCTCGTTGACGAAGACCATCATCTGGCTGATGGCCGTGTTGAAGCGCAGCTCCTCGGTCATCCACGTGACCTCGTGGATGGTCCGGTGCAGGAGCCGGAGGGCCGCCTCGTCGGGCGCCGCGTCCGCAACGGCCGGCAGCAGGGCGTCGTCCTCGTCGAAGAAGAGGCGCCAGGTGCGCGCCAGGAAGCGGTGGATGCCCTCGATGCCCGTGGTGGACCAGGGCTTGTCGCGCTCCAGGGGGCCGAGGAACATGAGGAACAGGCGCAGGCTGTCGGCCCCGTACTCGGCGATGACGTCGTCGGGATTGACCACGTTGCCGCGGCTCTTGCTCATCTTCTCGCCGTCGGCGCCGAGGATCATCCCCTGGTTGCGCAGCTTGAGGAAGGGCTCCTCGGTGGAGACCAGGCCCAGGTCGTAGAGCACCTTGTGCCAGAAGCGCGCGTAGAGCAGGTGGAGCACGGCGTGCTCGGCGCCCCCCAGGTAGAGGTCCACCGGCATCCAGTACTTCTCCTTCGCCGCGTCCCAGGCCTGCGCGTCGTTGCGCGGGTCGAGGAAGCGCAGGTAGTACCAGCAGCTGCCCGCCCACTGGGGCATGGTGTTCGTCTCGCGCCGCGCCGGCTGGCCGGTGACGGGGTCGTCGACCTCCACCCAGTCGCGGATGGTGGCCAGCGGGCTCTCGCCGGTGCCGGCGGGCTTGTAGCTCTCCACCTCGGGCAGGGTCAGGGGCAACTCGTCCGGCTCCAGGACCCGCACGCCGCCGTCGGCCAGGCGGAGCAGGGGGAAGGGCTCGCCCCAGTAGCGCTGCCGGCTGAAGAGCCAGTCGCGCAGCTTGTACTGGACGCTGGCCTTGCCCAGGCCGCGCTCCTCGAGCCAGGCGGTGATCGTCGCGACGGCCGCCGGCACAGCGAGGCCGTCGATGGGCGGCGAGTTCATCAGGGTGCCGTCGCCCTCCCAGGCCGCCTCGGAGATGTCGCCGCCGCCGATGACCTGGCGGATGGGTAGGTCGAACTCGTGGGCGAACTCCCAGTCGCGCTGGTCGTGGGCCGGCACGGCCATGATGGCGCCGGTGCCGTAGCCCATCATCACGTAGTCGGCCACCCAGATGGGGATGCGCTCGTCGTTGACGGGATTGACCGCGTGCGCGCCGGTGAAGACGCCCGTCTTGTCCTTGGCCATGCCGCGGTCCAGGTCGCTCTTGCGCGCGGCGGCCTCGCGATAGCCGCGCACGGCGTCCGCGCGCTCGGCCGGGGTGATCGCCCCGACGAGCGGGTGCTCGGGCGCCAGCACCATGTAGGTGGCGCCGAAGAGCGTGTCGGGGCGGGTGGTGAAGACGCGGATCACCTCCTCGCGGTCCGCGACGGGAAAGTCCACCTCGGCGCCCTCGCTGCGGCCGATCCAGTTGCGCTGCAGCTCCTTGATGTGCTCGGGCCAGTCCAGGTCCTCGAGGTCGGCCAGCAGGCGCTCGGCGTAGGCGGTGATCTTCAGCATCCACTGGCGCATGGGCTTGCGGACGACCGGGTGGCCGCCGATCTCGCTCTTGCCGTCGACGACCTCCTCGTTCGCCAGGACCGTGCCCAGCGCGGGGCACCAGTTCACCGCCACCTCGGCCTCGTAGGCCAGGCCCCGCTTGTAGAGCAGCGTGAAGATCCACTGGGTCCACTTGTAGTAGTCCGGCTGCGTGGTGTCGATCTCGCGGTCCCAGTCGTAGCTGAAGCCGAACATCTTCATCTGCCGGCGGAAGGTGGCGATGTTCTTGTCCGTGGTGACGCGCGGGTGGGTGCCCGTCTTGACGGCGTGGTTCTCGGCCGGCAGGCCGAAGGCGTCCCAGCCCATGGGATGCAGGACGTTGAAGCCCCGCATGCGCTGGTAGCGCGAGACGATGTCCGTGGCCGTGTACCCCTCCGGGTGCCCCACGTGGAGGCCGTCGCCGGACGGGTAGGGATACATGTCCAGGACGTAGCGCTTGGGCCGGGCCGGGTCCATCTCGGTCCGGAAGGTCCCCCGCTCCGCCCAGAAGCGCTGCCACTGGGGCTCGATGGTCGCCGGATCGTAAGGCATGGCGAGTCCTCGCCGCTGGAGTCCTTGGCTCGCGTGTTCGGAAACAAGGTTTATACCCCCTGCCGCGCGAGCCTGCAAGGGATTGGCCGCCGCGGATTCCGAAATTGCTGCCCGCGGCGTCGGGAAGGCTGGTATAATTCGAGTGTGATCCGTGCCGGATCACGCCACCGCGGGAGGTCCCCATGAGCCATCTGCGAATGATCTTCCTGGCGATGGTCCTGGTGCTCGCGCTGCCGGCCGCTGCCGGCGCCTACACGATGCTCCTGGACATCGACATCGACGACGATCCCACCACCCTCAACGTGTCGACGCCGCTGACCGAGGCGACGGTCAAGCTGGTCCTGGCGCCCGACTTCGTGAACGAACCCATCACCTACATCGAGTTCGGCCTGGGCGGCACCTGCTACGACTGCTGGGACTACGGCCACAACTACGGCACCGGCTGCGATCTCTTCAACAGCTGGGAGAATTGGATCCTGGACCCGCGCTTCGAGAGCAGCGGCCACGACGCGGCCCTGTGCATCGACTGCATGGGAAATCCCGGCTGGCATCACTTCTTCTACGCCACGGCGGCCGGCGGGGGCTTCCAGCTCGCGGGCCCCACCTTCATCCACACCTTCGAGGCCTGGGTGAACGAGAACATCCCCGAGCCCTGCATGGTGCCGCCGGCCGACCTGATGACCTTCAACGACATCTGGGAGACCAACACGGTCGGCAACACCATCCTGCTGGACTTCACGACGGCGGCGCGGGACGGCAGCTGGAGCGCGGTCAAGTCCCTCTACTGATCCCCGGACCCCGCCGTCCCTTGGCGGCGAAGGCAGGCAGACCGAGGCGGGCTCCCTCCCTGGAGCCCGCCTTCCTGCATTCGGCCGCGAATCCCGAAAACGCTGCCTGCGGCGGCGCCGCTGCTGGTACAATTAAAGAGCGATCCATGCCGGATCACGACACTGCGGGAGGTCCCCATGAAGCGTTCGCGAACGATCTACCTGGCGATGATCTTGGTGCTCGCGCTGCCGGCCGCGTCCGCCGCCTACACGGTGCTCCTGGACATCGACATCGACGACGATCCCACCACCCTCAACGAATCGACGCCGCTGTCCGCGGCCACGATCATGCTGGTCCTGGCGCCGGACTACCCGAACGAGACGATCACCCTGGTCGAGTTCGCCCTGGGCGGCGCCTGCCTCAATTGCTACGACTTCAACTACGGCTGGAACTACGGCGTCGTGTTCAACATCCTCTGGGGCGACTGGATCACGGACCCGCGCTTCGAGAGCAGCATCCACGACGGCATCCTGTACGCGGGCTGCATGGGCAATCCCAGCGCCCACGAGATCTTCTCCGCCACGGCGGCCGACGAGGGCTTCCAGCTCTCCGGCCCCACCTTCATCCACGCCTTCCCGGCCCAGGTCAACGAGAACATCGACACCGAGTTCTGCCCGGTGCCGGAGCGCACCCTGACGACCTTCAACAACATCTGGGAGGAGTGGGTGGAAGGCAACACCGTCGTGCTGGACTTCACGACGGCGACGCGGGACGGCAACTGGAGCGTGGTCAAGTCCCTCTACTGATCCCCGAACCTCGCCAGCGCCTTCGTGGCGAAGGCGGGCAGACCGAGGCGGGCTCGCTCCCGGGGGCCCGCCCATTTGTATTCGGGGGCGCCCTCACGGTCCAGCAGCTCGGCCCGCGCCGCCACCACCTCCTGCTCCAGCCGGTAGCGCGTGTGTCCGTGGGTGAGGGTCCCCAGCCGCCGCGCGCCCCGCAGGCGCAGGCCCAGGCCGGCCCAGCCCTCCCGGCTCAGCTCGCCGGCGCCGTCCAGGACGCGGTAGGGCAGGTTCCACAGGCCGCCCAGGAAGGGCCGCTCGCCGCGGCTGAGGAGCACCGCCTCGCCCTCGCGGCAGAGGGCCACCTGCAGGCGCAGCGTCCGGGGCGCGGCGCCAGGCGTCCGCTCGGGCCAGACCAGGGGATCCCCGGCCGCCCGTGCCCGGCAGGCGGCGGCCAGGGGGCAGGCGGCGCAGTCGGCGGCGCCGGGCCGGCAGACGCGGGCGCCCAGCTCCATGATGGCCTGGTTGACGTCGCCGGGGCGCGCGCCGGCGGCCAGTTCGCCCAGCAGGTCCCACAGCCGGCCCTTGAGGGGCTGGCGCGCGGGATCGCCCGCCAGGGCGTGGAGGCGGCACAGGACGCGGACGCCGTTGCCGTCCAGGGCCGGCGCCGGCCTCCCGAAGGCGATGCTCGCCACGGCCCCCGCCGTGTAGCGCCCCACCCCCGGCAGGCGCTCCCAGTCGGCGGCCTCCCGGGGCAGGCGCCCGCCCGCGGCCGCGACCTGCCGCGCCGCCCGGTGGAGGTTGCGCGCGCGGCGGTAGTATCCCAGGCCGCTCCAGGCGGCCAGGATCTCCTCCTCCCCGGCGGCGGCCAGGCTCGCCAGGTCCGGAAAGCGCGCCGTGAAGCGCTCGAAGTAGGGGATGACCGTCGCCACCTGGGTCTGCTGGAGCATGATCTCCGAGATCCAGACGCGGTACGGCGCTGGATCCTCCCGCCAGGGCATGGGGCGCCGGTGGCGGTCGAACCAGGCCAGCAGGCGGCGCCTGAGGCGCGCGGGATCGCGGTGGTTCGGGGACACGGGGACCTCCCCTGGCATCCTAGCCGCAGGCGCCGGGCGGGGCAAGGCGCCCGCCGGGGCGGGCGCGATGATCTGGGCAGGGCAAGGCGCCCGCCGGGGCGGGCGCGATGATCCGTGCGGGAAAGGCTCCGGCCGCCAGGGCGTTTCAGACGGGCTTGACCACGACGACCGTGACGTCGTCCTGCCAGGGGGCGCCGGCCCCGAAGCGGTTGGCCTCGTCGAGGATGCGAACGGCCGTCTCCGCGGCGGAGCGGCGGTAGCAGTCGCGGAAGAGCTGGATGAGCCGGGCCTCGCCGAACTCCAGGCCGTCGGCGCTGCGCTCCACCACGCCATCGGTGTAGAGCAGGAGCTGGGAGCCGGGCCCCACCCGCGTGAAGCCGCGCTGGTAGGTCGCCGTGGCCGTGGGGCCCAGGATCACGCCGCCCGTGCCCAGGCGCTCGACCTCGCGCCCCCCCTCGCGGACGAGCACAGGCTCGCAGTGGCCGGCGTTGACGTAGATCAGGTTCCCGTTCCGCTCCAGCTCCGCATAGAACAGGCTCACGAAGCGCGTGGCCAGGCGGCTCGCGTGGATCACCTTGTTGAGCCGCGCCATGACGGCGGTGATCTTCATCTCCTTCTCGACGCCCATGCGCAGGCCGGTCACGACGTCGCGGGCCTGCAGGGCGGCCGGCAGGCCGTGGCCGCTGGCGTCCCCGATGGCGATGCCGAGGGACTCGACGCCCAGGTCGATGAAGTCATGGATGTCGCCGCCCACCTCGGCCGCCTCGGCGAAGGCCGTGCGCGCGGCGATGTCGAAGCCCTCGAAACGCGGCGGGTAGCGCGGCAGCAGGCTGAGCTGGATGGCCTGGGCCTCTCCCAGCTCGGCCTCCATGGTGGACTGGCGCAGCTTCAGGCTGAGGCTGTGCTGGATGGTGCTGAGGGCGAACTGGAGGGTCGCCTCGTCCACATCCGCACGGATGCCGCAGGAGACCAGGTAGCGCCCGTCGTCCAGGGCCATGGCGGCGTAGTTGCGCACCTGGAAGCGTTCCTCCAGCGCGCTATCGTAGCCGGGGAAGTCCTCGTGGATGGTGACCAGCCGGTCGCGCAGGATGGCCTCCAGGGGCGGATAGGAGGCGGGGATGCGGATGCCGTGCAGGTCCTGGCCGGCCTGGCCCGTGGCGTGCACGCAGACGTACTCGGCGCCCTCGCGCAGGTAGAGACGGCCGCTGGTGATGCCGATGCTCTCCTGGAAGGCCTCGACGATGCGGTCCACCATGCGCGCCAGCGCCCGGTGCGGGTGCTTCTCGTCCTCGATGGCGCCCAGCAGGGCGTCGAGGCTGCGGTAGAATTCCTTCTGCTTGAACATGGATTCAGAGGCGCTGAGCGATGCCGGCGAAGACCTCGTCGTCCTCGGGGAAACGGCCCTGCGCCTTCTTGGAGAAGAGCCGGGCACCGCCGAAGACCACCTCGAAGACGCCGCCATCCGATGGGATGAGCCGCGGCGTGATGCCGAAGCGGGACTCGATCCGTGCCGCCAGACCGGCGGCCGTCGGCCCGTAGTTTCACATCTGGCAGTACTCGATGGTCAGCTCGGGCGCGTCGCTCACGACCCATCTCCCTTCCGGTGGCGAGGCGGAGGCAGGAAAGCATGCCCCCGGGCTCCTGTCAACGCGTCGCCTTGCGGCGCTCGTGCAGGGGCCCGGTCCGCAGGCGCAGGCTGCCGGCGAGGACCAGCAGGGGCGTGGCGGCCGCCACGGCCGCCGCCGCCAGGGGCGGCAGCAGCCCCAGGCCGCCCAGGGCCATGGCGGCGGCGTTGACGGTCACGGCCCAGGTCAGGTTCTGGCCCGCGACGGCCATTGTGCGCTCGGCCGCTCCCACGGCATCCAGGACCCGCGCCAGGTTGCCCTGCAGCAGCGTCACGGCGGCGGTGCCCGCGGGCGGCGTGTCGCCGCCCACCAGCGCGATGTCCACGTCGGCCGCCGCCAGTGCGGGCGCGTCCCCCACGGCGTCGCCCAGCATGGCCACCCTCTCGGCGCCGGCCATCAGCTCGCGGATGCGCCGCGCCTTGGCCTCGGGGCGCAGGTCGGCCTCGAAGTGGCGGATGCCGGCGCGCTCGGCCTTGCGCCTCACCGCCTCCGGCCGGTCGCCCGACAGCAGCAGGGTCTCGATGCCGTGCCGGCGCAGGCGCTGCACCAGGGCGCGGGCCTCGGGATGCAGCTCGTGATCGACGCCGAAGAGGGCCGCCAGGCGTCCGTCCAGCGCGACCAGCACGGGCGTCAGCCCGCTGCTCTCCAGGTCGGCGATGGCGTTGGCCGCCGGCGCCAGGTCCACGCCCTCGCCCGCCAGATACCAGGGCGCTCCCACCAGCACCTGCCGCCCCGTCACCTCGGCCTTGAGGCCGCCGCCGGGCCGGGTCACCTGGGCCATGGCCACGGCCGTCGCCTCGCTGCGCTCGCTGCAGTAGCGGCGGAGGGCATCGGCCACGGGATGGCGCACCGTGCACTCGGCGGCCGCCACCAGGCGGAAGACCCGCTCGGAGGACTCGGTGCCCAGGGGCTCGAAGTTCGCCACGCGGGGCAGGCCCCGCGTCAGGATGCCCGTCTTGTCCAGGGCCAGGCGGGTGATCGCGCGCAGGTCCTCGATGCTGCGGGCGTCGCGGAAGAGGATGCCCCGCCGCGCGGCGAGGCCGAGGCCCACCAGGAAGGCGCCTGGCAGGGCCATGGCCAGGGTCGCCGTGCTCGGCGCGAGCAGCACCGCGAGGGCCGGCAGCAGCGGCACCGTGACGGGCGCCGGTTCCGCCAGGAGGACGCGGGCGAGCAGGGCCAGCAGGGACAGGCCCAGGGTGGCCAGGGGCAGCAGCTCCAGGATCCGGTCGGTGGCGGCCTGCCGCGAGGACTTGGACACGCCGGCCTGTTCCAGGAGCCGCCTGAGCGTGGCCAGGACCGTGGCCTCGCCCACGGCGGCGACGGTCATCTCGATGAAGCCCTCGTGAATCTGGGTGCCGCCGATGAGAAGGTCGCCGGGTCCCTTGCGCGCGAAGCGGCTCTCGCCGGACAGGCGCGACTCGTCGACGACGCTCTCGCCGCGGAGGACATACCCGTCGGCCGGCACGATCTGCCCGGGCCGCAGGCGCAGCCGGTCCTTCGGCTTCAGGTCCGCGAGGGAGACCTCCCTCTCGGCACCCTCCTCGTCCACGCGCCGGGCCCGGTCGGGCAGCGGGTCGACCGGCGTGGCGGCGGCCGCCAGGCGCCGGGCGGTCGTGGCCGCCAGCAGGCGGCCGGCCAGCGCCAGCGCCGCACCCAGGGCGGCCACGTCGAACAGCCGCGGGCCGCTGGTGGGAAGGACGAGCCAGGAGCTCAGCCAGGCGGCCGCCAAGGCGAGCGCCGTGAGGATCTCCAGGGCCGGCTGGCGGGCCCGCAGGCGCTGCCAGGCGTCCCGGAAGATGCCGCGCCCCGGCCCGGCCAGGACGGCAGCGGCCAGGGAGCCCGCCAGGAGATCCCAGGCCAGGCCGCGGGGACCGAGCCGGACCAGGAGCAGCAGCGGCACGCCGACCAGCAGGGCCAGGCGCGTGTCCCGCCGCAAGGCGGGGGTGTCCCAGGCCGCAATGCCGCCTGGCCGGCGCTCCTCTCCGTCCAGGAGGGGTTCGGCCTCGTAGCCCCGGCGCCGCATGACCTCCAGCAGCCCCAGCAGGGGCAGGTGGCCGGGCCCCTGGACGCGGGCCTCGCCCGTCAGCGGATTCACCGCCACCGCCGTGACGCCGGGCAAGCCGCGCAGGGCGGCCTCGGTGCGCCGGGCGCAGCCGCCCCCGGTGAAGCCCTTGATCTGCAGGCGGAGTTCGGTCAAAATGCTCCTACCCGGTCCTGAACCTTGCCCCGGGATTCGGTTTGGGATACAATAGCCTTTGTCAGGGAGCTTGACGACCGGAAAGAGATGCCCCCATGCACCGAATGCTCTGCATCCTGACGCTCCTGCTCCTGGTTCTCGCAACGCCGGCCGCGGCTCAGACGGACGAGGCCGTCCAGACCGAGACACCGGTCGTGCAGCAGGACAGCGTCGGCAGCGACCAGCCGGCCCTCGAACAGGGCGAGCAGCGGCAGGCCCTCGACATCGAGGAGAAGAGCTGGTCGAACATCAAGGCCCTCTGGGGCTGATCCTCCCGCCCGACGTTCGGCGCGGCGTCGCGGCGTGCTGCATTCCCGCAACAACCAGACCCCCACTTCTTCAGATCCTGCTTACCCATCGGGGCCATCCGGGTCCCTTGGCCAACTTTTTCTTGCCAGGCTTCCCGCCTCTTCTTAGTGTTGCAACACTCTCAGCTCACAAGCCGAAGCGGTGACGGGCTGACCTACAACAACTCGTGGTGAACTGCAACCCTTCCCCAACAGGAGGTGCCATGGGACGCGCAGTGGCAGTAGTATGTCCCAAAGGCGGTGTCGGGAAGACGACCGTGACCGTGAACCTGGCCTCTGCCCTGGCCGACATGGGATTCCATTGCCTGCTCATCGGCGTCGATCCCCAGTGCGGGCTGCTCAGCAGCTTCGGCAGGGATCGCTTCGCGGTGGACTATGGACTGCTCGACTTCTTCGATCCCGAGGGCGATCCCGCGCGCGTGGTGCAGTCGAGCACCATGCCCAACCTGGACTTCATCACCAGCAATGTCTGGTCGCGCGAGGAGGAGGCGGAGCTGATCGAGCGCGCCGGCGCCGAGCCGGAGCGGCTGGCCGCGTCGCTGGCCGACTACCGCGGCCACTACGATTTCCTCTTCCTGGACTGCCCGCCCAACATGGGTCCGCTGACGGCCGCTGCGTTGCGCGCCGCCGACGCCTACCTGGTGCCTATGCAGGCGGAGGAGCTGGCCTATCACGCCCTGCCGCGCCTGTTCGACGCCGTCGACGAGCTGGCGCGCGGGGGCGCGCCCATGCCGGAACTGATGGGGATCGTGCTCAACCAGGTGGACGAGCGCACGCGCCTGGCGAGCAATGTCATCGAGCGCGTACGCGACGACTACGGCGAGCAGGTCTTCCAGACCATGATCCCGCGCACCGTGCGCCTGGCGGAGGTGGCGCAGCGCGGCCTGCCGGTCAACCTCTTCAATCGCAGCGGAGCCGGCGCCCGCGCCTTCGCCGCCCTGGCCGAGGAGATCCTGGCGGCCCCGGCGCGGCCCGCGGAGCGTCTGGAGCGGGAGGCCGCACTGGCCGGCAGCGCGGGCGCTAGCTTCGGGACGTCCGAGACCCGCGTGGCGGCGCCCTTCGCCGTCGAGGCCGCGGCCCGCGACGGCGCGGACCGCGACGAGGCGGACCGGTTCGGCGGGGAGCCGGTGATCTCCCTCGACGAGATCGACGAGAGCGGAGCGGGCGCAGGTCCGCGCAGCCTCCCCAGTCTCGACGACTACGACGGAGTGGGCGACGAAGACCGCTATCATTGAGCGGATCTGACCGATGCGGACGGCGGCGGGGCGGAATCTTCTTTTTCCGCCCCGCCGTTTTGCGGGAACCCGTATAGTATCCGGGCGTAGGCGGTGTCTTTTCCGACGATCGCGCCGGACGCGCGGCAATCCAAGGACACGCACAGATGGGAGCGAGACAATGACCACGACGAGACGAACCGGACCGGCCGTACTGGCGCTGATCGCCGTCGCCCTGGTCGCGCCTGTCACCCTGGCCGCCCAGGAGGCGGCGAGCAAGGGCTGGGATCTTGCGGCGGACCTGGGGCTCGCACTCACCCAGAGCGGCTACAGCGATTCCTGGCAGGGCGGCGAATCCGGCTCCATCAGCTGGAGCGCGACGGCCAACATGACGGCCGGCCGCGTGCTCAATCCCTCGGTCACCTGGGCGAACGACCTGAAGCTCGCCTACGGCCAGAGCCACCTCCAGGACTCCGAAACCAAGGACTGGGCGCCGCCCAAGAAGAGCACGGACCGCATCTTCCTGGAGTCCCTGCTCAAGTACACGCTGGGCTGGAGCGTTGACCCCTACACGGCCCTGACCGTGGAGAGCCAGTTCTACGATGCCAGCGTGCCGGAGAAGGCGCGCTACCTGACTCCCACCACCCTCACCGAATCGGTCGGCATCGGACGCAGCCTCATCGCGACCGAGCAGCGCGAGCTCTACAGCCGCCTCGGCGTGGCCTTCCGCCAGAAGCTGACCAACGCCGCCATCGCGCCCGCGACGGCGGGCGGCGACTGGGGCACCGAGTGGGACACGGTCACCGACGGCGGCTTCGAATGGGTCACCGACTACAAGCACACCTTCGCCGAGGAGCGCATGAACCTCGTCACCAAGCTGCGCCTGTTCCAGGCCCTCGTCAACTCGGAGTCCGACGCGCTGGCGGGGCTGGAGAACGAGGACTACTGGCAGGCGCCGGACGTCGCCTGGGAAGCCACCTTCTCGGCCGCCGTCTCCAAGTACATCCAGGTGACGCTGTTCGCCGAGCTGCTCTACGACAAGGAGGTCGAACTGCGCGGCCGCTTCCGCGAGACGCTCGGCCTGGGCCTCTCCTACAAGCTGTTCTAACCGCAAGCGCTCCACCGCCGATGGCCGGCGGCGACGCGCGACGAAGGAGGAAACCATGGACGTCGCTCAGACTACCCAGACGCTGACGGACTTCGCCACGACCTACGGCATCAAGATCGTGGGCGCCATCCTGATCCTGATCGCCGGTCGCATCATCGCCGGCGCGCTGCGCCGCGGCGTGCGCAAGATGATGAGCCGGGGCAAGGGCGACCCGACCCTGACCCACTTCTTCGCCAGCCTGGTCTACTACCTGGTGATCACCTTCACGGTGCTGGCGGCCCTGGGCAAGTTCGGCGTGGAGACGGCCTCCCTGGTGGCCGTCCTCGGCGCCACCGGCTTCGCCATCGGCTTCGCCATGCAGGGCAGCCTCAGCAACTTCGCCGCCGGCGTGCTGCTGCTGGTCTTCCGCCCCTACAAGGTCGGCGACTTCGTCGACGTGGCCGGCGTCGCCGGCTCCGTCAAGGAGATCGGCCTGTTCAACACGACCATGACCACGCCCGACAACGTCCGCATCATCGTGCCCAACGGGAAGATCTTCGGCGACGTCATCAAGAACTTCAGCGCAGAGGACCTCCGCCGCGTGGACATGACCTTCGGCATCGGCTACGGCAGCTCCATCCCCCGCGCCATCGAGATCATCGAGGGCCTGCTGGAGGCCGACGCGCGCGTGCTGCCGGAGCCCGCGCTGCAGATCGTCGTCGCGGAGCTCGCCGACTCCAGCGTCAACATCGTCGTGCGGCCCTGGGCCAAGAAGGAGGACTACTGGGGTCTCAAGTTCGACATGACCCACCGCGTCAAGGAGGCCTTCGACGCCGCGGGCATCGAGATCCCCTTCCCGCAGCGCGTCGTGCACAACATCGCCGTCGCGGGCAGGTCCGCCTGACCGGCGCCGGATTCCGAACGACCGGCGGGGCGGCGGCCGTGTGCCGCTGCCCTTTCCCGTGGCCGATATCGCAAGATTTCCGGCACGTCCGGGTGGCCAGCTTGACAAGGCCCGAGGGCCTGCGTACTCTATCCCCGGATCGCTGCAGGCCTTGCTAGGCCTTGTCCCGCTTGGCTTTCCGTGATCCCGTCGCGGGGCGGCTCCCGCGCCGCCAGCTTTGCAAGTTCCCACGAAAGGTGGATTCCATGAGCCGGATCCTGGAAGAGGCCATCACCGTCGTGTCTGCGGAGCATTGCAAGGGATGCGGGCTCTGCGTGCAGGCCTGTCCCCAGGCCGTGCTCGCCCTCATGAGCAGCTTCAACAGCAAGGGCTACCACCCCGCGCACTACGTCGGCGAGGGGTGCACCGGCTGCGGCATGTGCTTCTATGCCTGCCCCGAGCCGGCAGCCATCACCGTCTACAAGAAGGGCGCCGAGTATCCCGACCAGGAGGGAAGGTAATGGCCAAGGAATTCATCAAGGGTAACGAGGCCATCGTGAAGGCGGCGCTGCTGGCCGGCTGCCGGTCCTACTATGGCTACCCGATCACACCCGCCAGCGAGATCGCCCACGCCGCGGCCAAGTACTTCCCCCGCGTCAGCCGGACCTTCCTGCAGGCCGAAAGCGAGATCGCATCCATCCAGATGGTCTACGGCGCCTCGGCCAGCGGCGAGCGCACCATGACCGCCTCGTCCGGCCCCGGCATCAGCCTCAAGCAGGAGGGTCTCAGCTACCTGGCCGGCAGCGAGCTGCCCTGCGTCGTGGTCAACATCATGCGCGGCGGCCCCGGCCTGGGGAACATCTCCCCCGCCCAGGGCGACTACAACCAGATCGTCAAGGGCGGCGGCCACGGCGACTACAAGGTGATCGTGCTGGCGCCCAACGGGGCGCAGGAGATGTGCGACCTGACCATGCTCGCCTTCGACTTGGCGGACAAGTGGCGCAACCCGGTCATCCTCCTGGCCGACGGCTTCATCGGCCAGATGATGGAGCCGGTGGAATTTCCGGCGCCCGTCGGGGATCTCCCGGCCAAGCCCTGGGCGCTGACCGGCGAGAAGATCTCCCGGAACAACCTCATCAACTCCATCTACCTGGACAACGACGAGCTGGAGGCCCACGTCGGGCACCTGGCGGAGAAGTACGCCAGGATCACCGAGGCGGAAGTGCGCTTCGAGGCCTACCACGCCGACGACGCCGAGCTGGTGCTCGTCGGCTACGGCATCGTCAGCCGCATCATCCGCACCGTCGTCGACCAGGCCCGCGAGGCCGGCCTCAAGGTCGGCCTGCTCAGGCCCATCACCCTCTTCCCCTTCCCGACGCGGAAGATCGGCGAGCTCTGTGAGAGCGCCGCGGGCTTCCTCGCCGTGGAGATGAGCACCGGCCAGATGGTGGACGACGTGCGGCTGGCCGTGAACGGCCGCCTGCCCGTCCACTTCTTCAGCCGGACGGGCGGCAACGTGCCGACGGTGGAGGAGATCTTCGACGTGGTGCGGCAGCATCTCAGCGCCGCGCAGCCGGTCTAGGAGGTCGTCATGGCTAAGCTGATCCTCGAGAAACCCAAGGGCTTCTGCGATTCGTACGAGCGCAAGCCGGGCGACCACGGCACCACGCACTACTGCCCCGGCTGCGGTCACGGCAACATCCACAAGCTGCTCGCCGAGGCGGTGGAGGACCTGGGCATCCAGGACCGCACCATCATCATCAGCCCGGTGGGTTGCTCGGTCTTCGTCTACTACTACTTCGCCACGGGCAACATCCAGGTGGCGCACGGCCGCGCGCCGGCCGTGGCGACGGCGCTCAAGCGGGCCAATCCGCACGCCATCGTCGTCAGCTACCAGGGCGACGGCGACCTGGCGGCCATCGGCGGCAACAACATCCTGCAAGCCGCCAACCGCGGCGAGCACATCACCGTGATCTTCGTCAACAACGCCATCTACGGCATGACGGGCGGCCAGCTGGCGCCCACCTCCCTGCTGGGCATGAAGACGGCGACCACGCCCTACGGCCGCGACCTGCTCAACGAGGGCCCGCCCATGAAGGTCGTGGAACTGCTGTCGTCCCTGGACGGCCCCACCTACCTCGAGCGCCAGGCCATCATGGGCAACAAGTACATCGCCAGGGCGCGCAAGGCGCTGCGCAACGCCCTGCAGTGCCAGATCGACGGCAAGGGCTTCTCCATGGTGGAGATCCTGTCCGCCTGCCCCTCGGGCTGGAAGGTGGACCCCACGGACAGCTACGCGTGGATGGAGAAGAACATGCTGCCGCACTTCCAGCTGGGCGTCACCAAGGACGTGCGCGCCGAGCGCGAGCCCTTCTTCCGCACGTTCAAGACGCTGAGCGCCGCGGAGATCGTCGAGCAGCTGGACCTGGCGGTGCCCGAGCCGAAGCACTTCCCCAGCAAGCTGCAGAAGACGGGCTACGGCGACCCGTCCATCAAGCTGGCGGGCTTCGGCGGCCAGGGCATCCTCTCGGCCGGCGCCATGCTGGCCAACGCCGGCATGGAGCAGGGCCTCCAGACGAGCTGGATCCCCTCCTACGGGCCGGAGATGCGCGGCGGCACGGCCTACTGCTTCGTCAACCTGAGCGAGAGGCCCATCGGCAGCCCGACGGTGAGCCACCCCGACGTGCTGATGGCCTTCAACCGGCCCAGCCTCGAGAAGTTCGAGCCGGATGTGAAGCCGGGCGGGCTGCTCATGTACGACTCGACCATCATCGACGTGAAGCCCAAGCGCGGCGACATCGAGATCCTCGCCGTGCCCGCCACGCAGATGGCCGACGACCTGGGCAACACGCGCATGGCCAACACCATCATGGTCGGCGTCTACGTGGCCCATACGGGGATCATGAGCCCCGCGGCCATCGAGCAGACCCTGCCCCTGGCGATCAAGCGCAAGAACCTCGTCGACGCCAACAAGAAGGCCCTCCGGGCCGGCGTCGACTTCGCCGCGACGCTCTGACCGCGCCAAGCGGAACCGGATTCACGAAGCCCCCGCCAGCGGACGGGGGCTTTTCTCGCCCCGCCGCCGGCGCCCGGCGAGGCGGTCGCGGCCCGCGCCCGCGCGGCACCGACGCCCCGTCGCCGCGCGGCGATTTTGCCTTGCGCGAGGGGACGCGGGCCGTCTAGCCTCGAACGCAACGCCTTCGCCCGCAAAGGAGCCTCCATGCTGCCCGGGGACTTTCCCACCAACCTGATCTTCGGCGTCGTCCTGGCGGCCACCCTCGCCTTCTTCGGCTGGACCCTGTGGCGCCTGATCCGCGTCCTGCGCCTCGGCAAGCCCGAGAACCGCTTCGACCGGCCGGGGCGGCGGGTGGCCAACGTGTTCGCCTACTTCTTCGGCCAGGCCAGCGTCCTCAAGGAGCCGGCCGGCCTGGGCCACTTCTGCATCTTCTGGGGCTTCATCGTCATCAGCCTGGGCACCCTGGAGACCTTCATCCGCGGCTTCGCGTCCGACTGGACCTACGCGCGCCTGGTCGGCGGCGCCGGCTACGCGGCCTTCGGCGGGCTGCTGGACCTGTTCAGCGCGGCCGTGATCGTGGCCATCGTCGTGGGGCTCTTCCGTCGCTTCGCCGTCCGGCCCTTCCGCCTCCGCACGGACGATCCCGGCGCCCCGCGCGACGCGGCCCTGATCCTGACCTGGATCCTCGTGCTGGTCGCCTTCATGTGGCTGGCGCGCGGCGTCGAGGCCCACCTGGGCCACGCCGGCGACGCCCTGCGCTGGTCGCCCGTCTCGCGCCTGTTCGCCGGCCTGTTCGCCGGGGCGCCGGCCGGCGCCCTGCGCGTCCAGCTCGCCGTCTACTGGTGGGTGCACACGCTGCTCATCCTCGGCTTCCTGGCCTACATCCCCTACAGCAAGCACCTGCACATCCTGATGGCGCTGCCCAACTTCGTCTTCAAGCGCCTGCCCAGCACGCCGCGGGCGCGACTGAGCATCATCGACTTCACGGACGAGACGGCGACCAAGTTCGGCAAGGACGAGCTGACCGACCTGACCTGGAAGCAGATCCTCGACCACTACGCCTGCACCGAGTGCGGCCGCTGCCAGAACGAGTGCCCGGCCAGCCGCACGGACAAGCCCCTGTCGCCCTACATGCTTGTCCACCACGTCAAGGAGCACGCCATCCGCAAGGGCTACGCCCTGCTGGCCGGCAAGGGCGAACTGCCCGAGGACGCGCCCGAGATCGCGAGGAAACCCCTCATCGGCGGCGTGGTGGGCACCGACGAGATCTGGTCCTGCACCACCTGCGGCGCCTGCGAGCAGGCCTGCCCCGTCTTCATCGAGCACATCCAGGAGATCGTGGACCTGCGCCGCAGCCTGGTGATGATGCAGTCCAGCTTCCCCAGCGAGGTGCAGGCGGCCTTCAAGAACCTGGAGACCAACAGCAATCCCTGGCAGATCCCCTGGTCGGACCGCGGCCAGTGGGCCGCGGGCCTGGACGCGCCCACCTACAAGGAGAAGCCCGGCGCCGAGTGGTGCTTCTACGTGGGCTGCCTGGGCGCCTTCGACGACCGCGCCCGGAAGGTCAGCGCGGCCTTCGTCAGCCTGCTGAACAAGGCCGGCGTGGACTTCGCCATCCTCGCCGAGGAGGAGAAGTGCTGCGGCGACCCGGCCCGCCGCATCGGCAACGAGTACCTGGGGCAGATGCAGGTGCAGGCCAACGTCGAGGTCTTCGCCAAGTACGGCGTGAAGAAGATCCTCACCACCTGCCCCCACTGCTTCAACACGCTGGCCCACGAGTACCCCGACTTCGGCGGCGCCTACGAGGTGTGGCACCACGCCACCTTCCTGCGCGAGCTGCTGCGGCAGGGTCGCCTGACGCCGAGGACGCCCGTCGCGGGGCGGCTCGTCTACCACGACTCCTGCTACCTGGGCCGCCACAACGGCATCTACGACGCGCCGCGCGAGCTGCTGCGCGCGGTGCCGGGCGTGTCCCTGACCGAGGCCGGCCGCCACGGGGCCAAGGGCTTCTGCTGCGGCGCCGGCGGCGGCCGCATGTGGATGGAGGAGACCCTCGGCACGCGCATCAACGAGGACCGCGCCGCCGAGCTCATCGGCGCCGGGGCGCCGACGGTGGCCGTGGCCTGTCCCTTCTGCATGACCATGATCCAGGACGGCATGAAGGCCCACGACCGCGAGGACGTGACGACCCTGGACCTGGCCGAGATCCTCGACCGGAGCTGCTGACGGCCGCCGAAGGACCGGCACCATGATGGCCGACTCCGGATCCGCTGCCTGCTACCTGGTGTGAGTGCCATGCCGCTGCCATCCTTCGTCCACGTCAGCATCGTCGCCCGTGACTGGCGGCGCCTGGCGCGGTTCTACGAGACGGCCCTCGGCTGCACGCGCGTCCCGCCCGAGCGCGACCTGGCGGGCGACTGGCTCGCGGCGGGCACGGGCGTCCCCGGCGCGCGCCTGCGCGGCACCCACCTTCGGCTGCCGGGCCGGGGCGCGGAAGGCCCGACGCTCGAGATCTTCGAGTACGGCAAGGAGAAGCACGGCACGCTGCCAGCCCCTCGCGGCGACGGACCCGCGGCGCCGCGCGATGCAAGGGACGCCACGGCGCCCCATGCGCCCGACCGGCCCGGCCTCGCCCACATCGCCTTCGCCGTGGACGACGTGGCCGCCGGCCGCGAGGCCGTCCTGGCCGCGGGCGGCCGGGACGTGGGCCGCATCACCACGGCCGACATTCCCGGCGCCGGCCGCCTGACCTTCGTCTACCTGGCCGATCCGGAGGGCAACATCATCGAGCTGCAGCGCTGGGAGCGCCAAGCTCTCTGAAACCGCGCCCTTGCGCCCGTGCATGCCTGCCCTCATCATCGGGATCGCATCCGCAACCCCATGGGAGGAGGCCCCCATGTCCCCCGATCCCCGCCGCCTGCTCGCGACCGCCGGCATCGCCACGCCCCTCATCGGCTTCTACGACGCCCCGGATCCCGCGCCCTTCGCGCCCCTCGTCGAGCCCGAGCCCGGCCGCCACGTCTGCGTCTTCGCGCCCTGGGAGGGCTGGCTGCGCGGCGAGACCCTCCACCTGACCAAGGACAACTTCGGCTGCGGCGGCGCCGGCCACTGGCTCTGGGGCGTCGCGTCCCGCGGCCGCGAGGACTTCGTGCGCTTCCTGGTGGACGGCGAGGGCCTCAAGGCCTCGCCCGAGCTGATGCACCAGTGGCTCGACCACCATGAGCCCTACCTGCCCGAGCATGCGCACCTGCTCATCGGGCCGCTCAGGGAGGGCCAGGCGGCCCATCTCAAGACCGTCACCTTCTGGGTGGATGCCGACCAGCTCAGCCTGCTCATGACCGGCGCCCAGTACTATGCCTCGCCGGGCGATCCGCCGCCCGTGCTGGCGCCCTTCGGCTCGGGCTGCATGGAGCTCTTGCCCCTGTTCGAGGACCTCTCCGTCCCCCAGGCGATCATCGGCGCCACGGACATCGCCATGCGCGGGCACCTGCCGCCGGGGCTGCTGGCCTTCACCGTGACGGTGCCCATGTTCGAGCGGCTCTGCGCCCTGGACGAGCGCAGCTTCTTGGACAAGCCCTTCTGGCAGAACCTGCGCCGGGCGCGGGCCGGCGCAGCCGCGGACGGGGACTGAGCGCGTGGGCCTGCTGGAGATGCTGGGCCTGGCCGTGGCACTGGCCATGGACGCCTTCGCCGTCAGCCTCGCGACAGCGGCCGCCCGCCTGTGCGCCGGACCGCGGGCGGCCTTCCGCCTCGCCTTCCACTTCGGCCTCTTCCAGGCCCTGATGCCCGTCGCCGGCTGGTACGCCGGCTACCGCCTGGCCGCCCTGGTGGCGGCCGTGGATCACTGGCTGGCCTTCGGCCTGCTGGCGCTCGTGGGCGGGCGCATGATCCGCGCCGGCCTGCGCCCCGACGGCGCGCCACGCCGCGACCCTTCGCGAGGCTGGACCCTGACGACCCTCTGCGTCGCCACCAGCATCGACGCCCTCGCCGTGGGCTTCAACCTGGCCATGGTGGGCGTGGCCGTCTGGCGGCCGGCGGCGGTGATCGGGATCGTGACGGCGGCGCTGTCCCTGGCCGGCCTGGGCCTGGGCCGGCGCCTGGGGGCGCGGTTCGGCGCGCGCATGGAGGTCGTCGGCGGGCTGGTGCTCATCGCCATCGGCGTCCGGATCCTCGCGGAGCATCTCAGCGGCTGAGGCGCCGCCTGAGGGCGAGGAAGCCGAGATCATCCACCAGGCGCAGCAGGAAGAAGTAGGCCAGGACCATCACGGACCCGGCGAGGAGCGCCTTCGTGGACAGAGCCGCCGCGGCGGCGTCCGCGCCGGGCGCGTCCGGGGGCGTCAGCGCCGCCGCCAGGCCCTCGGCCAGGGGAGTAAGGTCCGCGTCGGCGCGGGATCCCAGCATGGCGAGCGCCAGAGCGAGCATGACGGCCGCGGCCGCGACCGGCCAGAGCCACGCGGCGCG
Organism: Candidatus Krumholzibacteriota bacterium; assembly: GCA_016933175.1. Taxonomy (GTDB): domain Bacteria; phylum Krumholzibacteriota; class Krumholzibacteriia; order JACNKJ01; family JACNKJ01; genus JAFGBK01. The sequence goes on from JAFGBK010000005.1 coordinate 39,880, forward strand.
CGGCGCGGAGGCCGCCCGGCGGCGCAGCCGCGCCTTGGTGGCCGCCACCAGCGACGCCGGCGGCGCGGACCGGGGCAGGCTCCGCAGCCCGGCCAGCAGCGCACGCAGGGCCGCCATCTCCTCGCGGCAGGCCGGACAGGCGGCCAGATGCTCCTCGAAGGCCTCGCGCTCGGCGGCGTCCAGGTCACCCGCCAGGTAGTCCAGCTTCCGGGCCTCGTCGTCACAGATAGGCATCGGCGTTCACCCCCAGTTCCTCGCGCAGCCGCCTCAGGCCCCGGAACACGTTGGTCTTGACCGTCCCCAGCGGCAGGTCCAGGGCCGCGGCGACCTCCCGCTGGCTCAGACCCTCCACGTGGCAGAGCAGGATGGGCAGGCGCTGCTTGAGCGGCAGGCGGGCCAGTGCGGCCTCCAGGTGGGCGCGGGCCTCCCCGGCCGCCGGGTCGGGCGCTTCGCCGCCGGCCGGCTCGGCGCCCGTGGTCTCCAGCCACTCGTCCAGGGAGAGAAAGGGCCGCCGCCGGCTCCGGTTCACGTGGCGCAGGCAGGTGTGCAGGGCCACGGACCAGATCCAGGTGGACAGGCGGGACCGGCCCCTGAAGCGGGGCAGGCCCGCCAGGACGCCCAGGAAGATCTCCTGGAAGAGATCCTCGTGGACCTCGCGGTCGGCCACGGTCCGGTGGACGAGGTGCCAGACCAGGTCCTTGTGGTCCTCGACGATCCGGTCCGTGTCCCGCTCGGTCGCCACCATGACACCTCCGGCCGGCCGCGCCGGCCCGGGTCATGAGTCGCGACGGGAGGCGGCCGGTTTCGCGGCGGGCCGAGATTTCCTGAAACCGGCGGCCGCCGGCCGCGACTCATGGGGCGAGCGCAGTCTAGACCCCAGCCCGGGAGGCTGTCATGTCGATCCTGGCCACCGTCCTCATCATCATCGTCGTCGCCCACATCCTCAGCCAGGTCCGCCACGACCGCTTCCTGCGCGACTACCTGGCCCTGACGGCCCGCGACCGGCGCGATGACGACGGCGGCGGCGACCGCGACGACCGGCTGGACCTCTACTACGAGTACATGCGCCGCAGCGGCCTGCGCCGGGGCATCACCTCCCTGGTGGTCGGGCTCGCCCTCGTCCTCGTCGCCCTGGCCACCGGCGCCACCTTCTGGGGTCTCGGCTTCTTCCCCGACCCCGCTGCCTGGACCGCCATCGCGTGGACCTCGCCGGCGCGCTGGCTGGTGATCATCGGCGTCATCCTGCTGGCCCTGGGCGTCGGCCACCTGCTCTCCTACTGGCTGGCCGACCAGCGCCGCCCGCCGCGCCTGCCCCGCTGACGGCGACGCCGTTCGCGGCTGCACGGGCCACGCCCGCGCCGCGACTGGCGCCTCGCATTGGGGGCCGCGCCCTGTGCGATCAAGAGAAACGCCCCGGAGCATCGGCTCCGGGGCGTCCTGCGCTGCGCACCGCGCGCCGGCCGGTCAGTCCACCAGCCAGAAGTCGCGCGGGTAGAGGCGGTGCACCGCCTGGGGCGCCTCCACCGTGGCGATGTACTCCTCGAGAGAGACGAACTGGGGCTCGGGCCCGATGAGGAAGAAGTTGCCCTCGCGGCTCTCGGCCAGGGGCGGGCCGTAGCCGATGAGCACCTGCCCGTAGACACGCGGCATGCGCGCCGCCAGGTCGGCCGCCAGGCCGGGGCGCGCGCGCATGGCCAGGACCTTCTCGCGGTAGGCCCGCACCCGCTCGGGGGTGACGCCGTCGGCCAGGTCGGCGGCCATGGCCTCGCCGCGGTCCTCGTAGCGGCCCGCGGCCCGCGAGGCGCCGAAGACGCCGGCCACGGCGTACTCCACCAGGCGCTCGTCCACCTCGGCCTCCTTCAGGACGCCGACGACAAAGCGCATGGTCTGGGCCACGTCGGGGCAGCGCTCGGCGTAGTAGCCGCCGTTGCCCGTGCCGTCGCCGTAGCCGTAGCCGTTGCTGTAGGCCAGGCCGGCGGCCCAGGTCTTCATGAAGATGCCGTGGGCGCCGCCGCCGCTGTAGGTGCGGACGGACAGGGCGTCCAGGATCTTATCCTCGCGCGTGTCCCAGGGCTCGGCGTTGCGCGCGCGGAAGACGAGGACGCCGTTGCGCGTGCCCTCGTTGACGAGGCCGATGTAGTGGGGCCGTTCCGTCAGGCCGCAGCGCCCCTTCATGCGCGCGAAGACGCGCTCGCCGCCGCCGTAGCGCTGCCGGCGGGACGGCTCGCCGCCCGCCATGGCGGCGCTGAAGGTGCGCAGGCCGGGCAGCAGGGCCTCGCGGGCGGCCGTGCTCGAGGTGAGGAACCAGCGCGCGTTGTCGGCCCGGCGGACCAGGTCCAGGGCGCGCTGGAGGCCGGCCAGGATCTCGGCCGGGGGCGTCATGAGGTCCGACTTCATCTGCCCGCAGAGGTAGCGCCAATCGGCCGCCAGCTCGGCGTCGGGCACCTCGGCCAGGCACTGGCGCAGGGCGTCCACGGCCCTGGCGGCCAGCTCGCCGCAGCCCGCCGCCTCGGGCGGCAGGGGCGGCGCGTCCAGCAGGGCCTCGAGGCCGGCGCGGTCGCGCCCCTCGCCGGCGACCGCCATGGCGTCCAGGAAATCGGCCATGGCCGCGGCCGCGACCTCGGAGCCGGGCTCGCGGAGCAGCCAGGACAGGCGATGCATCAGGTGGCAGCGGGTCAGGAAGGACTCGGCCGCCAGGAAGAGCGGGTGGTCCTGCATGCGCCAGGCCGTCGCCGGATCCCGCACCCAGTACTCCGGGCGACCCTGCATGGTGGTGCGCAGGCTCGTCAGGGCCTGGTCCGCCACGTCGCGCAGGCGGGGCAGGTTCGCCTCGTCCAGGTAGGGGCTCTCCAGGGAGGCCCGCATCCACTTCAGCAGCGCCGCCTGCTCGTCGCTGCCGCTCATGGTGCCGCGCAGGACCAGCTCCACGCGCCCCGTCTGCTCGCTGCTGCTGGTGTAGGCCACGTACCGCGTCAGCTCGTGGCGCAGGCGCTCGCGCATCGTGACATCGTCGATCACCTCGCCGTCCATGACGACGCCGATCTCCGTCAGGATCTCCGTGAGCAGGGGCACCAGGTGCAGCATGTCGGCGGGCAGGACGTCCAGGCGCAGGGCCAGGCCGAGAGTGGCCGTGGTCATGTTGTCGAAGGTGGCGGCCACCAGGGGCGCGCCGCCCGGCAGCTCGAGCGCCAGGTAGTCCAGCGGATCGTCCAGGGTCAGGGGCGGATCGTCGATGAAGCGGGGCATCGCGTCGCCCGCCGCCGCGGCCTCCAGCTCGGCCGTGGTGGCGTCGAACTCCGCCTTGAAGCGCGCGAGGGACTCCTGCTCGCCGCCGGTGCCGTAGCGCTCCTCGAATTCGGCGATGTGCGCGGCCAGGCGGGCCTGCTTGGCGGCCTCCGCCGCGGCGAGGATGCCGGGATCCGGCAGGATCGCTCCCAGGACGGGCGTCCTGTCCAGCAGGCCCCAGCGGTCGATGTAGCCGCGCCAGAAGTTCTCGCCGGAGTCCAGCAGCCCCTGCACCTGCGTGAAGAGCGGCGCGTAGACCAGGGACTTGCGGAAGCCCTCCTGGCGCTCGAGCTCGGCCAGCATGCGCTGCCAGCGGCCGCAGCTGAAGGAGCGGAAGCCGAACATGGGCGGCTGGTTGAGAGCGTCCTCGAGGCCCTTGCGCGCGTTGACCAGGAGGCTCGTTGCGCGGCGGTTGAACTCGCCGAGCTCCTCGGAGCCATCCGCCATGTCGTGGACCTTGCGGATCTCGCCGATGAGGTGCGCGCGCAGGTCGCGCAGCTTCCCCTCCTCGATGTCCGCCGGGCGCACGCCCCGGAAGCCGAAGCCGAGGGGCTGGCCGAAGTCCCCGTCCTGGCTGCCGAAGACGGCGTTGGCCTCGATCTCGAAGCTGCGGGTGGCCGAGTTGATGTAGGCGTCGTAGAGGTTGGAGCCCGGCCCGCCGGCGAAGGTGCCCATGAACAGGTCGGCCACGGCGGCGTCCAGGGGATCCGGATCGCGGTCCGCGGGCCAGCTCAGGGCGATCTGCCCGGGATCCTGCTCGCTCTCGGCCGGGTAGCCGGCGATGAACAGCTCGCCGGGCGCCGCCGCCGGCCGCGCCGGGGGCAGGTCGCGCACGGCGATGCCCGTGTCCCGCGGCGTGTCGCCGTCGGGCCAGACGCGGTCGAGGATCCCGCCCAGGCGCCGCAGGAAATCCCGCGGGTCCATCTCGCGGGGAATGGCGGTGATGAGGCCCATGTTCGCCGGGTGGTAGCGCTCCTGGTGGAAGGCCCACATGTCCGCCGGCACCATGGTGCGCATGGAGTCCGGCTGGCCGCCCGAGGCGTTGGCCACGGGATGGTCCTTGCCGTAGAGCCGCTCCGCGAGGGGATCGTAGAGGGCGTGGGAGGGCCCCTCGAAGGCGCTGACCATCTCCGTGTAGACGGTGCCCTTCTCCTCCAGCGTCAGGCGGCCGGTGCTCGGATCCTCGGTGACGCCGAGGTGGCAGACCTCGCGACGGATCTCCTCGTCGGTGAAGTCGGGGTTCAGCAGGGCGTTCAGGCGCGCCTCGAGGGTCTCGTAGAAGGCGGCCTCCCCCGCCAGGACGTGGAAGTGGTAGACGGTGGACAGCCGGCTGGTCCAGGCGGAGCTGCCGCCGAGGGTCATGTCCTCGAGGTTGGACACGTAGCGGCCCTGGCTGCCCTTGCCCAGTAGCAGGTGCTCACAGGCATGGGGCTCCCCGCGGTCGTCGCGGACGGGCGTCTTGACCCACATGAAGCCCTGGGGCACCGACTGGATCTGCAGCAGATCCACGAGGAATCCGTGCCGCTCGGCCATCAGGCGGGCGCCCATGACGCGTCCGTCGCCGTTCACATAGAGGTTCTGGAGGACGAAGCCCTCCACCACCTGACCCTGCTGCAGCGAGTCCAGGTCCGCCGCCATATCGCGACAGCCTGTCACGCCCACCAGGAGGGCGCAGGCAAGGTATAGCGCTCGTAGCATGATCGATCCACCTTCATGGAATGGTTGGTTCTCGGAGCGGGGTGACGGTCAGCCTACGCAATGCGGCACTCGGGGATGCGGGTGCTCGCCGCCAGGGGCGAGCAGCTCCGCGAAGAGGGCTTCGTAGTCGTCGAGCATGGTGGATGTAGCATAGCGATCCCGGCTGCGCCGCGCCACATCCGCGTCGGGGGCGGGCAGGGCCAGGGCCCGGACCAGCCCCTCGCGCAGGCTCTCGATCCGGCGCGGATCCACGGAGACGATCCCCGGCTCGGCGTCCTCGCCCGGCACCAGGATGTGGCGGCTCTTGAGCACCGGCACGCCCAGGGCCAGGGCCTCGAGGATGGCCAGGGGCAGACCCTCGCGGCCGCGCCCGGCCTGGACCAGCAGATCCGCGGCCCTGAGCAGCCGGAGCACCTCGCCGTGGGGCAGGCCGCCCAGGAAGCGCACGTCGGCCAGGCGCCGTTCCTCGGCCCAGCGGCGCAGGGAGGCCTCCTGGGGCCCCGTCCCCGCCACGAGCAGCTGCCGTCCCTCGCGATCCTCCAGGCCGGCCCAGGCCCGGAGCAGCCCCTGGACCCCCTTCTGGCGCTGGAGACGGCAGGCGCTGAGCGCCAGCTTGCCGCCTGGCGCGATGCCCAGCTCGCGGCGCAGGGCCTCGCGGTCCAGGGCCGACGCGGCGGCCAGCTCGCCCTCGTCCAGGGCGTTGGGGATCTCCACCACGCGCGCGGGATCCACGAGGCGCAGGGGGAAGCGGGACAGGGCGGCCGTGAGGGCCGGGCCCACGGAGACGAGGCGGTCCGCGCCGCGCAGGGCCTCCCGCTCGAAGTCCAGGTGCTGCCAGACGTTGTAGGGCCAGCGCGGGTCCCCCACGGCCAGCTTGGACTGGGCCCCTGTCCAGAAGCTGCCGTGGAACTGGAGGACGCTGGGCAGCTCGGACCAGGGCGCCGTGCTCAGCAGGGGCGCCGCCGCGCTGGAGATCGACAGCAGCAGGTCCGGCCGCTCGTCCTGGGCGGCGGCCCAGGCCGGCAGCTCCCGGCGGAACTCCCGCGAGTGCCGCCCCGGCGGCGCCGGCAGGGCGTGCAGGCGCGTGCCCGGCGGCAGGTCCGGCTCGGCGCCCGCGGGCAGAGACGTGGTGACGACGTCCAGGCGATGTCCCCTCCCGGCCAGGCCGCGGGCTGTCAGATCGGTCATGCGCTCCAGGCCGCCGTTGAAGTGGACGGGCAGGGAGCGCGCCACGAACCAGATGTGCAGCGGCCGCGTCATGGCGCCTCCGCCGCCGCCCGCTCGGCGGCCAGGACATCCTTGTAGACCGCCAGCACGCCTTCGGCGGCGGCCTCCCGGGACAGGGACCGGGCCGTCTCCCTGGCCGCCGCGCCCAGGCGCGCGGCCAGGCCGGGATCGTCCAGCAGGCCGTCCAGCGCGTCGGCCAGGGCCGCCGCCGCGGGCGGCGCGTCCACCAGCAGGCCGTTCTCGCCGTGGCGGATGTAATCGTCCGCCGCGCCCACGCCCCGCGTGGTCACCACGGGCAGGCCGCTGGCGAAGGCCTCCAGGAGCACGAGCGAGTTGGCCTCGTAGAGAGTGGGAAAGACGAAGGCGTCGGCGGCGGCGAAGTAGCGCTCGGCGTCGACCACCGGCCCCGTGAACAGGACCCTTCCGGCCAGGCCATGGCGCGCCACCAGGCGGCGGGCCCAGCGGTCGGCCGGCTTGCCCACCACCAGCAGGCGCGCTTCCCGCCGCCGGAGGCGGGCCAGGGCTTCCAGCAGGGGCCGGAGCCCCTTCCGCTCGAACTCGTAGCCCATGAACAGCAGCACCGGCTCCTCGCCCAGGCCGTGGCGGCGGCGCAGCGCCGCGCGGTCCCGCGCGCGGTTCTCGGGGCGAAAGCGGCCCAGGTCCACGCCGTTGTTCACCACGGCGATGCGGCCGGGATCGGTGCCGCAGGTGGCGACGATCTCCCGCTTGATGCCGGCGGCGCAGGCGATGAGGCGCCGGTGCCCCCGCGGCGAGTTGTTGTAGGCCTCGATGCGGAAGACCACGGGATGCACGGGATTGAGCCACTTCTTCAGGCGGTCGCGCCAGGGACCCTCCCGCCGCAGCCGGTCCATGGCGTAGCGATGGCAGGAGTGGGCCGTGATGACGTCGGCGCCGCGGCAGTCGGCGCCGTTGCCGTGGACGATGTCGAAGCCGCCGGCGCGCGCCAGGCGCGTGGCCCGCCGGGCGAACAGCGCCACGCGCAGGGCGAAGGGTCGCGCCGGGACGCGCACCCGCGCGAAGCGCACGCCCGGCGGTGGGGAGACCGGCGGCGGGGAGGCCGTGACGACCGTGACGTCGTGGCCGCGCTCGGCCAGGACGTCCACCAGGTCCGCCACCACGCGGCCGACGCCGCTGGTCTTCCCCCACTCGCGCGTGATGACGGCGATTCTCACTCCGCTTCCTCTCACCGCAGCAGTCCGCGCAGCTCCCGGCGGCCCAGGACCCAGCCCCCCCACCACAGGAGGGCCAGCAGGACCTGCAGCGCCAGGCCGGCCGCGCCCGCGGCGGCCCGGCCCAGGAGCCAGGACAGGACACAGTACCCCGGCAGGACCGCCAGGACCAGGAGGAAGCTCCGCCGGGCGTCCGGCAGGGGTCCGGGCAGGCGCCGCAGGTAGTAGGCCAGGCCCGCCAGGCCCCCCGCGGAGGGACCGAGCGCCAGACCGAGAACGCCCAGGGGCCGGTACAGGAGCGCCATGGTCGCCAGGCTGGCCAGCGCGAAGAGGCTCTCGCCGCGCAGGACGGTCATGTTCGCCAGGCGCGCGTTGAAGACCCGCTGCAGGAACCAGCTCGCGCTGAAGGCCCACAGGCCGACGCCAAGACCCGCCAGGGCCCGGCCCGTGATGGCCAGGGAGTCCAGGTCGAAGCGGCCGCGCAGGTAGAGCAGGCGCAGGACGCCGTCCCCGTTGAGGACGAGAAAGGCCGACAGGGGCAGCAGGGCCAGCCAGATGCGGGCCAGGGTCCGGTCGGTCTTGGCCCCGAGCGCCGTCGGCGACAGGGTGGCGAAGTGCCCGAGGCCGATGAGCCCCAGGGGCACGATGAGCAGGGTATGGCTGGTCTCGGTGATGAAGCGCGCGTACTCCATGGCCGCCACGGAGCCCGCGCCCACCAGCGAGGCCAGGAAGCGCTCGGCCAGGATCTGCAGCTCGGCCAGGGCCGAGACCACCAGTAGGGGCCGGAACAGGCGCCACAGCTCGCCGCCCATGGCGCGCAGCGAGGCGCCGTCGAGGGCCGCGCGCGGCGGCCATTCGTTGCGACGCCAGACCAGCAGCGTGGCGGCCAGGGCCAGCACGGCGTAGCTGCCGGAGAAGCCCCAGGCGGCCAGGACGGGGCGGCCCGTCAGGGCTGCGGCCGCGATGAGGGCCAGCATGCCCAGGTTCTGCAGGCCCGGGCGCAGGCTGGGGATGGCGAAGTCCTCCTGGGCCGCGCCGAGGGAGCCCAGGAGGCTGACATAGAGGTAGGGGGGCACGCCCAGGGCCATGATCCGCAGCATGGCCGCGGCCAGCTCCCGGCGTCCGGCATCGAAGCCCGGCAGCAGCAGCCCCACCAGGGGACCGGCGAGCTGGAAGAGCAGGACGCCCAGGAGCAGGCCCAGCACCACGAAGAAGGCCAGCAGCAGGAGGAACAGGGCCCGCGCCCGCTCGGGCGAGGCCCGGCGGTGGGTCGCGTACAGAGGGATGAAGCAGGTCTGCACCAGGCGGTTGGTGAGCAGGTGCACGGGCGACAGGGTCGCCGTCAGGCTGCCCCGGTACGCGTCCGCCACGGGTCCCGTGCCGAACCAGCGGGCCAGCAGGATCTCGCGGCCCAGGCCCAGGATCTTGCTGGCCAGGGCGCCGCCGCTGAGGCTCAGGAACCAGCGTCTCACGGCGCGCCTCCCTCCCCCGCGCGGGCCGCCAGGGCCTCCTCCACGGCCCGGGAGATGTCCTCCATGCGCTCCGGCCAGGCGTTGCGCCGCGCCTCCTCGCGCCGGGCGGCGCGCAGGGTCTCGGTCTGGGGCGCCGCCAGGGCCGCTTCGATGGCCGCGACGAAGGCATCGGCGCCGGCGGCGAAGCGGACGAGGCCGGGGCGGTCCGCATAGGCGGCCAGGGCCGGCAGAGGCGTGGCGATGATCTCCTTACCGGCCGCCATGTACTCGAAGAACTTGAGCGGGAAGGAGGCGCGCGTGGAGGGGCTGACGCGAAAGGGGATCAGGCAGGCGTCGAAGCCCGCCACCCAGGCCGGCAGCTCCGCGTAGGGCCGCTGTCCGAGCAGGTGCACATTGGGCAGCCCCGCCAGGGGCACCAGATCGCTGCGCGGTTCCCCCGCTCCGCGCGGCCCCACCAGGCAGAGCTGCCAGTCGGGCCGTGCGAGCGCCACGGCCGCCAGCAGCTCCAGATCCACCTTGTATCCGGCCACGTTGCCCACGTAGCCCAGGCGGGGCCGCGCGATCCGCGCGAGGACCGGCGGCGGCGGGCCGGCGGCGGCGAAGTGCTCGGCGTCGGCGACGTTGGGCAGGTAGCGGGAGAGACCCCGCGCGGGGATCTTCTCCTCGTAGAGGGCGCGGCTGGTGGCCAGCACCAGGTCGCAGCGCCCCAGCAGCTCGGCCTCCAAGGCCAGGATGGCAGCGCGGTCCACCCCCGGATTCTCGGCGTAGGCGTCCACGCAGTGGTAGACCACCAGGCGCTCGCCCAGATGGCCCGCGAGGCCCGCGCCCGTGGGCGGAAAGATCCAGAGGATGGGACGCTCGAGCCCCAGGCGCCGCATGGCGCGGCGGACGGCCGCCACCAGGAGGCGGGCGTTGAGGCGCCGCGCCCAGGCGCGGCCGTGCAGGGGAACGACCAGGGGCGCCAGGAGCCAGAGCCCCTCGGGCGCCCGGCGCGGTCCCCGCAGCCAGGCGGCCAGGCGGCGCAGCACCTTGGCCAGGTCGCGCCGTCCCGCGGCCGGCGCCCGCAGGCCCGGCGACTCCACCAGGAGAACGCGGTTGCGCGGCGCCAGCCGCCCCATGACGTGGTGGACGTTCAGGGGCGCATCGGCTCGCCAGAAGCTGGGCGCCACGCAGACGATGTCCCGGTCCTCAAGCATCGGCCGCCTCCCGGCGCTCGCTGCGCGCCAGCACCCATGCGCGCAGGGCGTAGAGCAGCAGCAGGAGCCCGTGCGAGACGTAGGCCGCCACGACGGCGCCCCGCCAGCCGTGGCGCGGGATGAGCCAGAGGTTCAGGCCCAGGTTCACGCCGGCCGCGCCGAGAATGGCGGCGCTGCGGTATACGATGTGGTCGGCGCCGGACAGGGCGTCGCCCAGGGGCGCGTAGAGGGCCTGGAGGATGATCAGCCAGGCCAGGGCGCGCAGGGCGGCCGGGGCCGCGGCGTACTCGTCGCCCAGGAGCGGCAGCACCAGCGGCGCCAGGAGCCACATGAGCAGGGCGGCGCCGGCGCCGTAGGTGATGGCCAGAGGCGCCGCCCGCCGCCAGACGCCCAGGCCGGCCGTGAAGGACTCGCCGCCCCGGCGGAAGAAGCGCGGGTAGAGGGCCGTCAGCAACGCCTGGAGGGGCAGGTAGGCCACGCTGAGGATCCGGAAGCCAGCGCCGTACTGGGCGGCCGCCGGCAGGCCGGCCATGCCCGGGAGCATCATCTTGTCGAAGCCCAGCAGCAGGCCGCGCCCCACCGAGCTGAGGCTGAAGGTGAGCCCGTCGCGCAGGGAGCGGCTGGCCTCGGCGAGCCCGGCCGGCAGGGCCGGCCTTCCCCAGGGGCGGACCCAGGCCGCCAGGATCCAGACCACGGGGATCAGGGTGCCGACGAAGTAGGCCAGGGAGAAGCGCAGGGGATCCAGACCCCAGACCAGTTGCGTGGCGGCCATGACCACCAGGCGCGCCAGGGCCAGGCCCGCCAGGGCGCGGGCGATGCGATCCAGCCGCTCGCTGCCCTGGAGGATGCCGTTGACCAGGACCATGATCCCGAACAGGACCAGCTCGCCGGCGGCGAAGAGGAAGAGGGCGAGGCGCGGGAAGGCGAAGCCCAGCAGCCCGGGCGCCACCAGCGCCAGGATCAGGCTGGCCAGCGTGCCGAGCCCGACGGTGACCAGGAGGCCCAGGCCCCAGATCGCGCGGCGCCGCTCCGGATGCCGGGCCAGGACACGGATGGCCAGGATGTGGCAACCCATCAGCGTGAGGGGCAGCAGCGCCGTGAAGACGGAGATCAGGGCCGTCACCTTCCCGAAGTCCACGGCGCCGAGTCCCCGGGCGATGAGGACGAAGTAGAGAGTCTGGGTGACCAGGCGGAAGATCTGGGCGGTGAAGAGCTGGAGGGCCCCGCGCAGCACCGGCCTCAGGCCTCCCCCGCCCGCGGCGCCGCCATGCGAGACGTCAGGATGCATGGGCCGCATTATCGACTCCCCTTCCGCCTCCCGCAAGCCTCAAGCCTCAGCCCTCCAGCTCGTCCAGGCGCCCGCTGAGGAACTCGCGGCGGGAGGCCTCGGCCGTGCCCAGCAACTCGGGCAGGTGGCGGTCGCGCAAGGCGTAGAAGACTCGCACACCCTCCTTGCGGCGGCCGAGCAGTCCCTCGGCCGCCAGGAGACCGAGCTGACGCGATACGTGGGGCTGCCCCAGGCCCGTGTCGGCCACGATCTCCTGGACGCTCCGCTCGCCGGCCGCCAGGCTGCGGAGGATCCTGAGACGGCTGGGCTCGGAGAGCAGTCGGAAGTATCCCGCCAGGACCTGCAGGACGGCGTCAGACCGGCTGGCGGCCATGGGGCTCCCGTGGCAGGGGGGGAGGGGCGGGCGCCCCTCCCCCGTTCTCTCACCAAACTCCTGCGGCGGGGGACGAAGGGGGTCGGCCCCCGTTGCAGCCAATATATTCCTTGTTAGCTATATAGTCAAGTAGTAATATATCAGTCGCAAGAATCCCCCGGCCGCAGCGTTGCGCGCAAGAAGCCCGGCTGCTAGTTTGGGCCCGCCGCACTCCACCAATCCCGGCTCCCGACACCCGGTAACGAGCATGGCCACGGACACCGACACCCGCCGAACACCCCTGCGCGTCCGCCTCGCCGACCTCGGCCGCGAGCTGCGCTCCCGCGAGCACGGCTACATCATGGTGCTGGCGGTCCTGGTGGGGCTGCTGGGCGGCCTGGGCAACCTGGCCTTCCAGTTCCTCATCGACGCCTTCCGTAGCCTGGCCTGGGGCGGCGCCGAGAACTTCGTGCAGCGCTTCAGCGAGGCGCCCCTGGCCTTCAAGCTCCTCGTTCCCGTGGCCGGTGGCTTCGTGGGCGGGCTGATCATCCATTTCGTGGCGCCCGAGGCCAAGGGCCACGGCGTGCCGGAGGTCATGAAGGCCGTGGCCCTCAAGGGCGGCGTCATCCCGCGGCGCACGGCCATCGGCAAGGCCGTGGCCAGCGCCCTGTGCCTGGCCACCGGCGGCTCCGTGGGCCGGGAGGGCCCCATCGTCCAGATCGGCAGCGCCCTGGGCTCGGCCATCGGCCAGCTCTTGAAGCTGAACACGGCGCGCATGCGCGCCCTCGTGGCCTGCGGCGCCACGGCCGGCATCGCCGCCACCTTCAACGCCCCCATCGCCGGCGCCTTCTTCAGCGCCGAGGTGATCCTGGGCGATTTCGGCGCCGCCCTCTTCGCGCCCCTGGTCGCCAGCGCGGTGACGGCCACACTGGTCAGTCACATTGCGACTGGCGCGGATCCCGTCTTCCTCGTGCCGGAGGGCCTGACCCTGGTGGACGGCCGCGAGCTGCTCCTCTACGCCGCGCTGGGCCTCGCGGCATCGCTGGTGGCCGTGGCCTTCATGAAGTCGCTGCACTGGGCCGAGAACCGCTTCGATAGCCTGCCCCTCTGGGGCCCGCTGCGCACCACCCTTGGCGGGCTGGGGATCGGCCTGGTGGGCCTGCTGGCGCCCCACACCCTCGGCAACGGCTACGAGGGCATCGCCATGGCCATGAACGGCGAGCTGCTGCTGGGCGGCATGGCGCTGCTGCTCCTGGTCAAGATCCTCGCCACCAGCCTGACCCTGGGCTCGGGCAACTCGGGCGGCATCTTCGCGCCCTCGCTGTTCATGGGCGTGATGTTCGGCGGCATCTGCGGGCACTTCTTCCACGCCTGGTTCCCCGGGTGGACCGGCGAGCCCGGCGCCTACGCCCTGGTCGGCATGGGCGCCGTGGTGGCGGCGGCCATTCACGCGCCCATCACGGTCATCATCATGATCTTCGAGATGACACGGGACTACGCCCTGATCCTGCCCCTGATGATCGCCGTCGTCATGGCCACCCTCATGAGCCAGAAGCTCCAGCGCCACAGCATCTACACCTTCAAGCTGGCGCGCCGCGGCATCGACCTGCTGCGGGGCCGCGACCAGAACGTCCTGCGCCGCCTGCGGGTGGAGGACGTCATGCGCTCCCACTTCGACAGCATCGCGACCAACGCGCCCCTGGCCGACGTCCTCGGCCGCCTGGCCGAGAGCGATCACGCCGAGATCCTCGCCCTCGACGCCGAGGGCCGCCTGACGGGCATCATCACCCTCGACGAGGTCAAGCGGGCCCTGCCCCAGATCGACGTGCTGGGCCGCCTCCTGGTGGCCCAGGACATCATGCACGAGGAGCCGCCGACCCTGGATCCGGGCGACGACCTGGACTTCGCCATGCAGCAGTTCGGCCGGCGCGGCGTCATGGAGATCCCGGTGATGGACCCCGCCGATCCCGGGCGGCCCGTGGGCACCCTGTCTCGCGACGACGTGATCCGCGCCTACAACCGGGCCATCGTCGAGGAGGACCTGGCGCCCAGCCTCGGCAGCCGCTTCGAGACCGCGCTGGTGCGGCGCGTCACCGAGACCCTGGGCGGCTACGTGCTGCTGCAGGTCGAGGTCCCCCGCGAGATGCGGGGGCGCACCCTGGGCGAGCTGGACTTCCGCCGCAAGTACAGCAGCCAGGTGGTCCTGGTCTGCCGCGGCGGCGACGGGGACGAGGAGCGCTTCTCCCTGCCCGATCGGGCCACCCGCCTGGAGGCCGGCGACCGCATCCTGGTCTTCGGGCGCCGCGAGGACGTCGGCCGCATCCGCAACCTCTAGGCGCCCCGATCCGCCGCGCCTTGCCAGCGCCGTCCGTCCCGGCTACGCTGATCCCGGGCGAGGGCCGACCGGGAGGTGCGCGCGTGCTCGAAACCCAGTTCGGGAACGTGGTGATACGGATCGTGCAGGGAGACATCACCGACGAGGAGGTCGACGCGGTCGTCAACGCCGCCAAGTCCAGCCTGTCCGGCGGCGGCGGCGTGGACGGGGCCATCCACCGCGCCGGCGGCCGGGCGATCCTCGCCGAGTGCCTGGACATCGTCGAGCATCGGGGTCCCTTGCCGGCCGGCGAGGCCGTGTCCACCACCGCCGGCAGCCTGCCGGCCGCCCATGTGATCCACACCGTGGGTCCCGTCTGGCGGGGCGGCGACACCGGCGAGGCCGAGACGCTGGCCCGCTGCTACGAGAATTCGCTGGCCGTGGCCGCGGACCTGGGCCTGGCCAGCGTGGCCTTCCCCGCCATCAGCACGGGCATCTACGGCTATCCCTTCGCCGACGCCTGCCGCGTCAGCTTCGCCGCCGTGCGCGATTTCTGCCTGCGCGCGGCGGGCAGCCTGCGCGAGGTGCGCTTCGTCTACTTCTCGCCGGGGGACGCCGAGACGGCGGCGCAGATCCTGGCCGAGACGGACGCGCTTCCCTGAGGACCGTCCGCGCGCCGTCGCGAGGCGCGCGCCGCCGCAGGCGGCTGGCGTCTCGGGGACGCGACCGGAGGGCGCGGGGCGGCTAGGCGGGCGTACCGGGCTCGCCGCCGCCGGCGTCGGGGACGGGAGCGGCGCCGCCGCCCGCCGGAGCCGTCTCGCCCATCGCCGCCGACCGGGGACCCGCCAGGCGCCCGATGTCCTCCGCGATCCGGAAGATCACCAGCACCACCTCGAGCCCCACGCGCACCAGCAGGGCGTAGACCAGGAAGACCACGGGCGAGAGCAGCAGGAAGATGACGCCCAGGCCAGTGTTGACCTCGAAGCCCTGGATGATGAAGGTGACGGCGGCCAGGACCGCGCAGACCAGCCCGATGATGAAGAGCACCTTGACCAGCCTGACGGTGACGAAGCGCTCGAAGGAGATGTCGAAGAGCGTGGCGAGGAAGTTGGGTTCCTGATCCATGATCGACTCCATCGTTCAGGTGGCTTGTCTGCCGCGGCGCGGGCTTCGCGCCGTCTAGATACCCAGCCAGGTCTCCGTGACGGCGCGCGCGCGGTCGCGGTTCTCCACGGCCGTGTAGACGGCGAAGATCACGTGGCTGGACTCCTTCTCTGCCAGGACGCGGGCCAGGGCGCTCATCTCCTCCAGGCTGGACCAGCCGCCGCTCTTGCGCAGGATGGGCAGCTCCATCCGCGTCAGGCGCGGTTCGCTGAAGGTCAGCACGTCCAC